>JBMOFG010000081.1:0-7521 GCA_049314415.1 Polymorphobacter sp. | reverse complement strand
CTGGATGCCGAAGTCCGACACCTTGCTCTTGCGGCGCTGGCCGTGCTGGCCGGGGCCGTATTCGCGCTTGTTGACCGGCGACTTGGGGCGACCCCAGATGTTTTCGCCCATGCGGCGATCGAGCTTGTACTTGCTGTTATGACGCTTCGACATGTGATTCGCTTTCGTATCTGCTGGACGCCCGACGGGCGGGCCCTTTGAAACCCCGGCCTCGCACCGACCGGCCAGATGCCGGGCGCGGCCACTGCTTCACCGGGGGTGCAGGGCCAATTGCGAAGCGGCGGCGGTTAGACGAACTGCGTATCCCGGTCAAGTCTTGCTTGACTTTCAGGGACGTTGCCGCCAAACGCCACGCTTCCAAAAAATCGGAAAGTACGCCCCCATGGCACGCGTTACCGTTGAAGATTGCGTCGACAAGATCCCCAACCGTTTCGACCTGGTGCTGTTCGCGGCGACCCGCGCCCGCGCCATTTCATCGGGTGCCGAGATCACCGTCGACCGCGATCGCGACAAGAACCCGGTCGTGGCGCTGCGCGAAATCGCCGACGAGAACATCAAGCCCGTCGATCTCAAGGAAGCGCTGATCGCTTCGATGCGCCGTGTCGTCGAAAGCGAAGACGATACGCCGGATGCAATCGGTTCGCTCTCGGCTTCGGCCGAAGCCCTGCGGATTACCGCTGCCCAGCCGCCGCGGAACCAGAACCTCGGGCCTGACTACGAGTAGACGAGGTCTACGGCGTAATTACTAGCGACCAGAGCGCCGTCGATCTTTGAGAAAATCTTGCCGTGAACCGAGAGGTTCTGAAGCGGTTCGGTTACTCTGCCCGGAAGGATGACCGCTAGCGCAATCAACACATAGTGTTGTTGAGGGTAAAGCCTTGCGCCGGCCTGTACCTATGTCGAGACCGCAGTTCATGCATGGATCGTTCGATCTAGGTCGCGCCTTCTTTGTTTGTTTTAATTTCTTTGGCGCGTCTTCTCTGGTCGGTTCATGAGCCTCTGGCATTTCGATGCCAAGGCCGCCACATACTTTACATGTGAATTTATTTCCATCCGGAGGCATCGTACCGGCGATACCGATGCGATGGCATGATGTGCATTGCACCCTTATTCCACTCATGTCCTTGGCACCTGAGTCTAGCTGACCTAGCTTAAGCATCAGAGGTGCAATTTGCTACGCCAGTATGAACTCGTCGAACGCGTCAAAGCCTATGATCCCGATGCCGACGAGGATCTGCTGAACCGCGCCTATGTGTTCTCGATGAAGGCGCATGGCAGCCAGTTGCGCGCTTCGGGCGACCCCTATTTCTCGCACCCCATCGAAGTCGCCGGCATCCTGACCGATCTGAAGCTCGACGACGAAACCATCGCCACCGGCATCCTGCATGATACCATCGAGGACACGGTGGCGACGCAGGAACAGATCGACCGTTTGTTTGGCAAATCGGTGGGCCGGCTGGTCGATGGCGTCACCAAATTGTCCAAGATCGAGGCGCAGACCGATAGCGAGCGCCAAGCCGAAAATCTGCGCAAGTTCCTGCTCGCCATGTCGACCGACATCCGCGTGCTGCTCGTCAAGCTTGCCGACCGGCTGCACAATATGCGCACGCTGCATTTCATCAAGTCCGAGGACAAGCGCCGCCGCATCGCCCGCGAAACAATGGACATTTATGCCCCGCTTGCCGAACGGATCGGCATGTATGGCTTCATGGACGAATTGCAGGAGTTGGCGTTCCGCGAGCTCGAGCCCGAAGCCCATGCGACAATCACAGCGCGACTGGTCAAGCTGCGCACCGCCGGCGGCGACACGGTGGCGCGCATCGCATCGGGCATCAAGCTGCTGCTCGGGCAAAAGGGCATCGATGCCGATGTCACCGGACGCGAGAAACGCCCCTATTCGATCTGGCACAAGATGCAGGGGCGACAGGCAACCTTCGAATCGCTTTCCGATGTCATGGCGTTTCGTATCCTCGTCGATGACGATGCCGAATGTTACCGCGCGCTTGGTGTTGTCCATGGCCGCTGGCCGATGGTCATCGGGCGCTTCAAAGATTTCATTTCGACGCCCAAGCGCAACGGCTATAAATCGATCCACACCACGGTGCTGCATTCCGAAAATGCCCGGATCGAAGTGCAGATCCGCACCCGGCGGATGCACGAGGAGGCCGAGTTCGGTCTTGCGGCACACTGGGCCTACAAGCAGGGCGGCGATGGAGCGCCGGCGCGTGAGGCCTATCCTTGGCTCGAGGATCTGCTCGAAGTGCTGCATGACGCGGCCAGCCCTGAAGAACTGCTCGAAAACGCCCGGCTCGCGATGTTCCAGGACCAGGTTTTCATCTTCACCCCCAAGGGCACGCTGCTGCAATTGCCCAAGGATTCGACCCCGGTCGATTTCGCCTATGCGGTCCATTCCGATCTGGGGGACAGTTGCGTCGGCGCCAAGGTCAATGGCCGGGTCGTGCCGCTGCGCACCCGGTTGGTCAATGGCGACCAGGTCGAGATCCTGCGCTCCAAGGCGGGGGCACCCGATCCGTCCTGGGAAGGCTTTGTCACCAGCGCCAAGGCGCGGGCCGCAATCCGCCGCCATGTCCGCCAGAAGAGCCTGCTCGAAAGCCAGACAATGGGCAGAAAACTGCTCGAATCACTGTCGCTGCGTCTCAAGACCGCGCTGGGGGACGATGTGCTCGGCCCGGCGCTGGGGCGGTTGAAACTGCCCGATCGCGCCGCGCTGGAACTCGCGATGGCGCGCAACGTGCTGACCGATGCACAGGTTTCCGAAGCGCTGTTGCCGGGCTCTACCGCAGGGCAAAAGCCGCGCCGCACGCGGGGCAAGCCCGGGCCGGCAGCGGTCAGCATCCATGGCCTCACGCCCGGTGTCAGCTTCGAACTTGGCGCCTGTCGGCCGATTCCGGGGGATCGCATCGTCGGCATCCGCCACCCGGGCCAGCCGATCATGGTCCACACCATCGATTGCACCAGCCTGGCCGACGAAAAGGGTGAATGGCTGGAAGTGTCATGGGGCAAAGAAACCGATGGCGCCGTCGCGAGCCTGACCGTGGTGGTGCACAACCAGCCCGGCTCGCTGGCTTCACTGGCGACGACCCTGGCGGCGCACAATGCCAATATTGTCAATCTGGCGCTCAAACACCGAGACCGCGAATTCCATACAGATGTCATCGATATCGAAGTCGAGGATCTTGCCCATCTGACAACGATCATCACCGCGCTGCGCCAGGTCAAGGCGGTGGTGTCGGCGGAACGGCTGCGCGGGTGAGTCGCGCTCGCATCCGCCGGGCAATCCTGCTAGGCGCGCTGACATGACCGACGAACAGATTCTTGCCGAATTCCGCGCTGCCGAAGCCTTGCTGGAAGGACATTTCATCCTGTCCTCGGGTTTACGCAGTTCGCGTTACCTACAATGCGCCCGGGTGCTGATGGACCCGGCCCGCGCCGCCCGGCTGGCCGGGGCGCTGGCGGCAAAGATACCCGCCGCAGTGCGCGCCGTGGTCGATGTCGTCATCGCCCCGGCGATGGGCGGCCTTATCTGCGGCCATGAACTCGCCCGCGCACTGGGCACGCTGTCGATGTTCGTCGAACGCCCGACCGGCACCTTCGAGCTGCGCCGCGGTTTCCGGCTCGAGCCCGGACAGAAGGTTTTGCTGATGGAAGATGTCGTCACGACCGGGCTGTCGAGCCGCGAGGCCATTGCCGCCGTCAATGCGGCGGGCGGCGAGGTCATCCACGCGGCGTCTCTCGTCGACCGTTCCAACGGCAAGGCCGATCTCGGCGTGCCCTTCACGCCGCTCATCCGCCTTGATGTGCCAAGCTATGCCGCCGATGCGCTGCCGCCCGAACTGGCGGCGATCCCGGCGGTGAAGCCAGGCAGCCGGGCCGCATGACCGCGCCGCTTCACAAGCTGCGCGCCAATAGGTTGAGATTGGGCGTCAACATCGATCATGTCGCCACCATCCGCAACGCGCGTGGCGGGTTGCACCCCGATCCGGTGCGCGCCGCGATCATGGCCGCCGAAGCCGGTGCCGATGGCATCACCGCGCATCTGCGTGAGGACCGGCGCCACATCACCGATGCCGATCTTGACGCGCTAGTCGGCAGCATCAGCCTGCCGCTCAATCTCGAAATGGCGGCGACCGATGAAATGCTCGGCATCGCGCTGAAACATCGTCCGCACGCCGCCTGCATCGTCCCCGAACGCCGGGCAGAGCGCACCACCGAAGGCGGGCTCGATGCCGCCGGCCAGCATAATGTGCTGGCGCCGATCATCAGCCGACTCAAGGATGCCGGCATCCGCGTCAGCCTGTTCATCGCCCCCGAAGCCCGGCAGCTTGAAGCCGCCGCAAGGCTGGGCGCGCCGGTCGTAGAACTGCACACCGGCCCTTACAGCCATGCACAGACCGATGCCGATATCGACGCCGAAATGGCCCGGCTGGTGCGCGCCGCTGAAACCGGCGCGGCGCTGGGGCTGGAAATGCACGCCGGTCATGGCCTGACCTTCGACAATGTCGGGCCGGTGGCAGCGCTGCCGCAACTTCATGAACTCAATATCGGGCATTTTCTTATCGGCGAAGCGGTGTTCACCGGCCTTTGCCCGGCGATCGCGCGGATGCGCGCGGCAATGGACGCGGCGCGTTGACCCGGACATCCGTCATCCCGCCCATAGGCCATGGCGGCAAAGGGCGATGAACATCCCACCCGGCGTCTTCGTGCTCGGGCTGGGCTCGGACCTTTGCAACATCGATCGCATCGACAACAGCATCACCCGTTTCGGTAACCGCTTCATCAACCGCGTCTTCACCGATATCGAACGCGCCAAGGCCGATCGCAGCAAGCTGACCCGCGTCGCCACCTACGCCAAGCGCTTTGCCGCCAAGGAAGCCTGTTCCAAGGCGCTGGGCACCGGGTTCCGGCAGGGGGTGTTCATGAAGGACATGGGGGTCGTCAACCTGCCCTCGGGCGCGCCTACGCTCGCACTGACTGGCGGCGCCGCGGCAAGGCTGGCGCAAATCACCCCGCCGGGGTACACGGCGCAAGTTCATCTGACGATGACTGATGACCATCCCTGGGCGCAGGCTATCGTCCTTATTACCGCGAGTTCCCTATGACCGAGGCTGCATTGCCGGCGACCAAGAAGCCGACCAACTGGGCCAGCGAGATCTGGCAGTTGTTCCTGCTCGTGCTTGCCGTGCTCGGCGTGCATTCGTTCATCGCCAAGCCCTTCTACATTCCATCGGGATCGATGCTGCCGTCACTGCTGATCGGTGACCGGCTGATCGTGTCGAAATTCCCCTATGGCTATTCCTATCTGTCGCCGTCGCTCAGCGTGCTGCCCGAAATCTCGGGTCGGCTGTTCGGTCGGTTGCCCGAGCGCGGCGACATTGCCGTCATCAAGAGCCCACGCGACAAGACCGATTACATCAAGCGGGTCATCGGCCTGCCCGGCGACACGGTGCAGATGAAGGATGGCCAGCTTTGGCTCAACGGCGCGCCGGTGCCCAAGGTCGCAGTGGCGGATACGGTCATCCCGGTCAGCGCCAACAGCGACTGCGTGACGCCCATCGACGCGCAATATCGCACCAGCAACGCCGCCGGCCAGCCCGAATGCCGTTTTCCGACCTACCGCGAAACCTTGCCGGGCGGGCGGAGTTATCTGACCATGGATCTGGCCCAGACCCCGCAGGACAATACCGAGCCGCTGCTTGTGCCCGAAGGCACGATCTTCCTGATGGGCGACAACCGCGACAACAGCGAAGACAGCCGCTTCGATCCGGTGATCGGCGGGCTGGGCATGCTGCCGATCGAAAATCTGGCCGGCCGCGCCGAATTCATTACCTTCTCACTCGACGGCTCGACCGACTGGAACCCGCTGACCTGGTTCACTGCGGTACGCAGCGGGCGTTACTTCATCAACCTCGACACCAAGTCCGAATAACGCCGCGTGCCGGCACCTGCGCCCAGCCCGATCGAGCCGCGCAGCGACCGGTCGCGCACGACGGCGCGAACGGCGCTGATCTGGCTCGGCGCCGCAGCCGCCATCTGGCTCGCCTGGCAATTGGCGCAGGCGCTGCTGCTGATCTTTGCCGGCCTGGTGGTCGCCGCCGGCCTGCGCAGCGCCGAGGAACTGCTGCGCCGCATATTGAAAGTGTCGCATGCGCTGGGTTTGGCCATCGTCGTTGTCATGCTGTTCGGCCTGACCGTCGGCTTTATCGCCTTCGCCGGCATCTCGCTGGCAGCCCAGGCGCAGCAACTGACCACAACGGTGACGGTGCAGGTGGCGCGGCTGACCGAGCTGGCGCGCGGGCTCGGCATCGTCATCGAACCCGGGCGATCGCTCCTGGCGCGGATGCCGGCGCTGCTCGACGGGCATTTCGAACAGGTTGCGGCCCTTGTCGGCTCGGCGGTTGGCGGCCTGGGGGCGCTGCTGTTCGCGATCACCTTCGGCATCTATGTCGCGGCCGATCCGCGCCTGTATGAACGCGGTCTTGAATGGCTGACACCGGTTGCAATACGGACTGAGATGAACGCGGCGCTGGCGGAAATGGCGCATGTGCTACGCCGCTGGGTGGCCGGGCGGCTGCTGACCATGACCATCGAAGGCAGCTTCATCTTCATCGGCCTGTCGATCGTCGGGGTGCCGCTGGCCGGGCTGCTGGCGCTGGTGTCGGGACTGCTCGCCTTCATTCCCAATATCGGGGCAATGATTTCGGGCGCACTGATCGTGGCAGTCGGCTTTTCGGTCGGGCCGACCGAAGGGCTGTGGGCGATCGGCATCTATCTTGCCGTGCAACTGGCGGAAGGCAATGTCCTGACACCGCTGATCGAAAAGCGCGCGGTCGACCTGGCGCCGGCGGCCGTACTGGCGGCGCAACTGCTGTTCGGCATCCTGTTCGGTATCCTGGGTGTCGCGCTGGCCGATCCGATCGTCGCGCTGACCAAGGTCGCGCTGGAAAGGCGCGACAAGGCGGCGCCAGCGCCCAGCGGTTGAGCACCGAGAGAATGCCGCCCTTTCCTGCCTCGGCGCTGATGGCCCGCGCACTTGCCGAAGCCCGGGCGGCGGCGGCGCGCGGCGAAGTGCCCGTGGGCGCCGTCGTCTCGGCTCCCGATGGCCGCATCCTCGCCGCGGCCGGCAACCGTACGCTCGAACTGCACGACCCCAGCGCCCATGCCGAAATGCTCGCCATCCGTGCCGCCTGCGCCGCGCTGGGCAGCGAACGCCTGCCCGGCACGACCCTGCATGTCACACTCGAACCCTGCCCGATGTGCGCATCGGCCATCGCTCAGGCGCGGGTCGCCACGCTTGTCTATGGTGCGTCGGATCCGAAATCGGGCGGCATCGAACAAGGGCCGCGCATCTTTGCTCATCCGCAGACGCACCATGTCCCACAGGTCATCGCCGGTATCGGCGAGACCGAAGCGGCTGCCTTGCTCAGGGGCTTTTTCCAGCGCCGGCGCCGGCCCAAAATTTTCTTTGATCAGACCAGCGCCCCCCGATCACGCGCGATGAGC
>JBMOFG010000080.1:0-7542 GCA_049314415.1 Polymorphobacter sp. | reverse complement strand
CCGCATCGTTCCAGGAAACGACGCGCGTCCTTACCGAAGCCGCAGTTCAGGGCAAGATCGACACGCTGCAAGGCCTGAAGGAAAACGTCATCGTCGGCCGCCTGATACCGGCAGGTACCGGTGCCGGGATGCAGCGCCTGCGCGTTGCCGCCACCAGCCGCGATGCCGCCCTGCGCGCGCAGCAGGCTGCAAAGATGCCGGTGGCAGCTCCTGCGATTGAGGCGCCTGTCGAAGGCTGATCCTGAGACGTCGGCAGTGTAAAGGCCCCGCCGGTTTGAACCGACGGGGCCTTTTTCATATCTGCTTTGTTCGGTTCGGTTCGGACGGGGCGAGGACGTTGCGGTGGTGCCCCCGACTCGCCGCGGCTTTGCCCCATGCCGGTCACAATGCCGGACTATGCCTATATGCAACATGCTGAAGGATCGACCTGTGGCGACCGCGTTTAAGCTGCCCGACGCCGTCGACGTGCCGCCGATGCGGCCACTGCGTATCGCGTTGTTTTCAGGAAATTATAATTATGTCCGCGATGGCGCCAACCAGGCGCTCAACCGACTCGTCGCCTATTTCGAAGCCCAGGGTCATAAGACCCGTATCTATTCACCGACGAGCCCGACCCCGGCGTTCCCGCCCGCCGGAACTTTGATTTCGGTCCCGTCGATCCGTTTTCCCGGGCGCGGCGACTATCGGCTGGCGCGGGGCCTTCCCGAGGCATTGAAGCGCGATATTCGCGCCTTTTCCCCCGATATTTTTCATCTTTCGGCGCCCGACCCGCTCGGCCATTCGGCCAAAAAACTCGCACGCGCGATGGGCGTTCCGGTGGTCGCCAGCGTTCACACACGCTTTGAAACCTATCTCGAATATTATGGCCTTGGCTGGGTGCGACCGGCGGGCGAAGCCTTGCTCCGGCGCTTTTATACCGGGCTCGACGAAGTTTTCGTCACCTCTGCAGGCTTTGGCGATGTGCTGCGAGCGCAGGGCCTGATCGGTCATAGTGCGGTGTGGAGCCGCGGCGTCGACAAATTGCGTTTCTCGCCGGGCAAGCGCTCGCTGGCGTGGCGGCGTGACCTCGGCATCGGCGATGACGAGGTCGTGATCGGTTTCGTCGGCCGGCTGGTGCTCGAAAAGGGACTGGATACCATCGCGGCGACAATGGCCGAACTCGAACGCCGCGGCGTGGTGCACCGCCTGCTTGTCGTCGGCGATGGCCCGGCGCGGGCGCGCTTCGAAGCCCAGGTGCCAAGCGCCATCTTCACCGGCTTTCTCGATGGCGAGAAACTTTCATGCGCCTACGCCAGCATCGATATGCTGCTCAACCCGTCCACGACCGAAACCTTTGGCAATATCAACCTCGAAGCCAATGCCAGCGGCGTGCCGGTGGTGGCGGCGATTGCCACCGGCAGCAGCTGCCTGATAGACGATGGCGTCAATGGACGGCTGGTGCCACCGAACGACATTGGCGGCTTTGCCGATGCCCTGACAGGCTATCTGACCGACCCGGGACTGCGCGCCGCTGCGGGTGCTGAAGGGCTGTTGCAGGCGGCTCGTTTCGATTGGGATCGCATCAATGATGCCGTGCTGCAACGTTATCGCGAAATTATCGCCGGCTGATTTGAAGTTTTGGCTGTAAGCGCCTACATAGGTGATGTCGGGCTTCGGCCCGTCTATGGCGATAAATTGCGTCGTGAAATAGACGCAGCGGACCCGGGGGCAGTACCCGGCGGCTCCACCATTAGACCCCCGGTTGTCGCGGGTTGTGCGGGGCCGAACCAGGATCGACGTGTGTTGAAAGACGAGAGCTTTTGCCCGGCATGAATAAGCCGTTAAATGTTTCAAAAACCCTAAATGCCAACGATAACGAGGCATTCGCAATCGCAGCGTAACCCAAAGTCCTCACGGACTTAGTTACACTGGCCGAAAGCGCGGTACGGACCACACCGGGCAACAGAAGTGGAAACCAGCGGCCCGGGGGGCGCCGGGCAACAGAAGCCCCCCACTTATTCTCCAATGCGAGAGAGATAATGCGCATCAACCCGGCAAAGCGCTGGTTCCGGCCCAAGCGCTTCGGCATCGGCTGGTCACCCGCCAGCCCTGAAGGCTGGGCGGTCGCGCTGGGCCTTACCGCGCTGATCATCCTGGCCGCCTGCAGCTTCTGATTGTCGCGTCTGCGTTGATTGCGTTAGCCCGGGCCTTGACCCGGTGCGTCCGACACGGCACTGCCAGCACAGCCGATATTGGGGCCTAATGAAGAGGCGAACGTGACCGAAACGACCGCCGACAGCCTGATCCCTTATGACGAGATCGTTCAGGACGCGCTCCGCAGCGTCGTGCGCCGGGTATTGGAGAAGATCGATGCCGACGGCGGCCTGCCGGGTGCCCATCATTTCTACATCGCGTTTCGTACGCGCTTTCCCGGGGTCGATATCCCGCGGCACCTCATGGAACGCTATCCCGATGAGATGACGATCGTTATCCAACATCGCTATTGGGACCTCGTCATCGACGATGAAGGCTTCCAGATCGGTCTCAGCTTCAACCAGGTGCCGGCCAAGCTGCGCATTCCTTATGGCGCGATAACCGGCTTTGTCGATCCGGCGGTCAATTTTGCGCTCCAGTTCGCGCCCAAAGAGGGCGAAGTAGTAGCCGCACCCGAGCCCGAGCCCGAACCTCCGGCACCGATCGAACCCGGCAGCAATGTCGTGACGCTCGATCGCTTCCGGAAGAAGTGACGCGCTCAGCATGACCCGGCTCGAAACTGACAGTTTCGGGCCTATAGCAGTCCCGGCCAGCGCCTATTGGGGCGCCCAGACGCAGCGCAGCATCGGAAATTTCCCGATTGGGCATGACAAGGTGCCCTTGCCGCTCATCCATGCACTCGGGCGCATTAAGCAGGTGGCGGCGCAGGTCAACCGGGCGCATGGCCTTGATCCGGCGATCGCCGATGCCATCGAGGCCGCCGCCGCGGAAGTCGCTGATGGCCGGCATGACGACCAGTTTCCGCTCGTCGTCTGGCAGACCGGCAGCGGTACCCAGACCAACATGAACGCCAATGAAGTGATTGCCGGGCGCGCCAACGAAATCCTGACCGGGGTACGCGGCGGCAAGGTGCCGGTCCACCCCAATGATCATGTCAACATGGCACAAAGTTCCAACGACACCTTCCCGACCGCGATGCATGTCGCCGTCGCGCTCGAATTGCGCGGGCGGTTGCTGCCGGGGCTGCGGATGCTGGCGGCGCTGTTCCGGCATCAGCAGGCCGAATGGGCCGACATCATCAAGATCGGCCGTACCCATATGCAGGACGCCGTGCCGATGACCCTCGGGCAGGAGGCGTCGGCCTGGGCGCAGACCTGCGAGGACAATGCCGACCGCATCGTCGCGCTGTGGCCGCGGCTCAGCCGGTTGGCGCAGGGCGGCACCGCGGTCGGTACCGGCCTCAATGCCCCCGAAGGTTTTGCCAAAGCCTTTGTCGCCGCGCTCACCGATCTGACCGGTGGGGTGCCATGGGTGAGCGCCCCCAACAAATTTGAAGCGCTGGCGACCAACGACACGATGGTCGAAGTGGCGGGCACGCTGACTACGATCGCCACCGGCATGACCAAGATCGCCAATGATCTTCGCCTGCTCGGCAGCGGGCCACGTTCCGGGCTCGGCGAACTGGCGCTGCCCGAGAATGAACCCGGCAGTTCGATCATGCCGGGCAAGGTCAACCCCACTCAATGTGAGGCGCTGACGATGGTCTGCGCCCAGGTAATCGGCAACGCCCATGCCGTGGCGATCGGCGGCTTGCAGGGGCATCTGCAATTGAATGTCTTCAAGCCGCTGATTGCGCACAACATCCTGACGAGCATCGAAATCCTCGCCGATGCGATCGATTCGTTCCGGCTGCGCTGTGTCGACGGCATGACGCCGAACCGCGAACGGCTGGCAGAACTCGTTGAACGCTCGCTGATGCTGGTTACGGCGCTGACGCCGGCGGTCGGGTACGACAAGGCCGCTGCCATCGCCGAAAAGGCACATCACGATGGTTCATCCTTGCTCGAAGCCGGGCTGGCGCTCGGGTTGGTGGACGAAGCGACCTTCCGGCGGCTGGTGCGGCCGGAGGCGATGCTGTGACATTGGTTGCAGTGCGGTAGGTGACGCCGGCCCACGAACCCGCTAACGCAGCACCATGACCGAATTTCTGCGCCACGCCTCGCAAGCGCCGCCCCGTCGCGGGCTGATGTTCGTGCTGTCCTCGCCATCGGGCGCCGGCAAGACCACCTTGTCGCGCCGGCTGCTCGCCGAAGACAGCGGCATCACCCTGTCGGTTTCCGCCACCACGCGCCTGCCGCGCAAAGGGGAGATTGATGGAGTCGATTATTGTTTTGTCTCGCCCGAACGTTTTGCGGAAATGGTGGCTGGTGACGAACTGCTGGAATGGGCAACCGTTTTCGGCAATCGCTATGGCACGCCGCGCGCGCCGGTTGAGGGTGCCCTGCATGCCGGTCGCGACGTGCTGTTCGACATCGACTGGCAGGGTACCCAGCAGTTGCAACAGACCGATGCGGCGAGTGACCTGGTACGCGTCTTCATCCTGCCCCCCGATCTCGCGGAACTCGAACGTCGGTTGACCGGGCGGGCCACCGATCCGGCCGATGTCATCGCCGGGCGCATGGCGCGGGCGCGCGACGAGATCAGCCACTGGGGCGAATATGATTATATCCTGATCAACGATAATGCCGAAGTCTGCCTCGGCGAAATCCGTTCGATCCTTCATGCCGAACGCCTGCGCCGCAAGCGGCAATTGGGGCTGGCCGGCTTTGTCCGCGACATGTTGGGGGCATGATCATGCGGCGCACATTCGCCCTGCTGGTTGTGTTGCTTGCCCTTCCCGCCTGCGGTGACGGTCTGCCTGGCGTGGCCAGCGCGTCGGACTTGCGCGCCCGTAACTGGCAGGAACAGATCACCGAGGCCGATCGCAAGCGGCTCGCCGGTCTCTGGGCGGCATGGACACGGGCGCTCAACCAAGCGTCGGCAGCCGGCGAGACGGCGGCTCTGGCGGCTGCCGGGCAACTGGCAGTAGCTGATGCGGCGGTGCCAGGCGAGGTTCCGGCGCCGGGTGATTATCAATGCCGCACGCTCAAGCTCGGCGTGCGCAGCAATGCCCCGGCCACAGCGCCGGCGCTTGCTCTGGTTGAGGCGCAGCCGTGTCGGATCAGCGCGCGTGGTAGCTTGTTGTGGTTCGAACAACTTGGCGGGCAGCAGCGTGTTGGCGGCACATTTTATCCCGATGATGACCGCATGGTGTTCCTGGGCTCGAAATCGCTTGCTGGGGAAATGCGGGTGATTGCCTATGCCGCCGATGCGGCGCGTGATCAGGTCGGCGTTCTGCATACGCTCGGGCCGGGACGCTGGCGGCTGGAATTGCCTTGGCCGAACTGGCAATCCAATCTGGAAATCATCGAGATCAGCCGGCACTAAGGCCGTTGTCGCCCCGGTCGCATGTCTGCCATTGCCACGCGGGTGACGGGCGGCGTGGCGGTCCCTCTCGGGCTTTCGACCAAGGTAAAAATTAGCTGCTGTCCGATAACCCGAAAGACGTGAAATCGCGCCTCGGCGCTTGCCTCGCCGGGCCAAAGCGTGTCCTTAGCGACGGTGCTGACCGACCCCTATTTCTATCTCGCCGCGATCCCGGCTGTAATCGTGCTCGGATTGGCCAAGGGCGGCTTTGCCGGCATCGGCATCCTGGGTGTGCCATTGTTGGCGCTGGTCATTTCGCCGGTGCAGGCCGCAGCGATCCTGTTGCCGATCCTGCTGGTACAGGATGTCGTCAGCGTCTGGGTGTTCCGGCGCGAGCGCGACGACCGGGTGCTGAAGCAGATGCTGCCGGGCGCGGCCTTGGGCATCGGCGCCGGCTATGCGTTGGCGGCGCTGGTTTCGGTGTCCGTGGTCGAACTGGCGGTCGGGGTGATCACGTTGGTGTTCGCGGTGCAGCGGATGCGTGCCGGTGCCGCAGCGCTTGCAACGGTCTCGACGCCGTGGCGCGGCATCACGATGGGGGCGGCATCGGGTTTCACCAGCCAGATCGCCCATGCCGGTGGCCCGCCGTTCCAGATGTATGTCGTGCCGCTGAAACTCGAGCGCGATCGCTTTATCGGGACCAGCGCAATCTTCTTTGCGGCCGTCAATTGGATGAAGGTGCCGGCCTATTGGGCGCTGGGGCAGTTCAGCGCCGTCAATATGCAAACCGCACTGGTGCTGATGCCGGTTGCGATTGCCGCGACCTGGATAGGGGTGTTGTTGGTGAAAAAGGTCGATGCGGTAAATTTTTACCGGATTATCCATTTGCTCATGCTGGCCGTCGGCACCAAGCTCGTCTGGGACGGTCTGGCGGCCATTTAGCGCTCCCTGAAGGCATTCTGGCCCAGCCTGGTTACCGGCGCGAACAAATAGGACAAGATCGAGCGCTTGCGGCCGGTGAAACTGACTTCGGCGACCATGCCGGGACCGATTGGTAGCGGGGCGCCGTCGGGGGCTTTCAGGGCGGCGTCGCTGGTGGTGATGCGCACGCTGAAATGGCTGGCGCCGGTGCGTTCATTGATAACGGCATCGGGCGAAATGCGGCTTACTTCGCCTTTGATGGAGCCATAAACCGAGGGATCATAGGCGCTCAGCCGTACCGTAGCCTCTTGCCCGAGATGGACAAAGGCGATGTCGGACGGGCGGACATCGGCATCGATGACCAAGGCTTCACCGGCCGGCACGATTTCGACCAACGGGGCTCCGGCGGCAACTGTGCCGCCAATCGTCGCGACCAGCACGCGCTGCACGGTGCCGGCGATCGGGCTGCGTACCGCAGTGCGATCGACCCGGCCGCGCAAGGCCGGCAGCGCGGCGGTCTGGCTGGCAAGCTCGGCGCGTGCCACGGTCAGCGCATCGGCGGCTGCACTACGGAAGCGGCTTTCTGCTGCCCTGCCGGCGGCGCGGGCTTCGGTGACGAGGGCGGACGCCCGGCGCGCTGCGGCTGCGGCGGCCCCGGCGGCGGCTTCGGCCTGTGCCAGCGCCGAGCGGGCGCGGGCAAGGCTGATCGCCGGCTCGATGCCTTTATCGACCAGCGGCACCAGCATGGCGACTTCGCGCGCCGCCTGCGCCCGGGCTTCGGCTTGCACACGAACGGCGCTGTCGGCTTCAGCCTGCGCACGCGTGGCGGCGTCGCGCCGGGCGGCATCCCCGGCAATGATGGCGACCAGTTCGGCTCGACGTGCCGCCCAGAGTGCATGTTCGCCGGCGACAACAGCATCCGGCAGCATCTGACCAAACGCCTGCGCCGTGCCGCTGGATTCTGCTTCCAACCGGACGATGCGGGCCTTTAGTGCTGCGGTCATGCTGCTGCTGCGGCCAAGATCGGCGGCGGCAGCATCGGGATCAAGCCGCAGGAGCAGCTGTCCGGCTGTGACCCGGTCTCCCGGCCGGGCAACAATCGCCGTTACGCGCCCGCCTTCGAGGTTGCTGACCTGTTGCAGCGCGCGGGCCGGGGCAACGCGGCCCGCGGCGATGGCGGTT
>JBMOFG010000079.1:0-7559 GCA_049314415.1 Polymorphobacter sp. | reverse complement strand
CTGGAATGGCAGCCCGATTGGCTGCCGGTGGTGGCGACGGTGCTGGTCGGCGGCGCGGTGACGGTGGTGCTCGGGCTGGCCGGGTCGTGGCGGGCGCTGTCGGCGCGGCCGAACGCGGTGCTGCGTTCGCTTTAGGTGCGTTTTTGCCGGATTACACGGCTGTTATAATGTCCCATTGAAACTATCGCGCCAATGCACGATATTGTGGAAATTCCCGGTAATGTTGCCGGTGACAGGAGGAATAGATGGCTAACCAGGTGGATCCTCGCCTCGCCGGTTTCCGGCCCGCGGCCGAGACGGCAGGTTTTGATGCGGGCCTGCGTTCGTACATGCTCTCGATCTATAATTACATGGCTTCGGGCGTGCTGCTGACCGGCATCATCGCGCTGCTGGTGTCGAGCAATCCGACGCTGCTGTCGGTGTTTTTTGCGCAAAAGGCCAATGGCGGTTTCGGCCCGACGATTCTCGGCTGGATCGCCATGCTGTCGCCGCTGGCGATGGTGCTGGTGATGAACTTCGGCGTCAACAAGCTTTCGGAAGGCGCCTTGAAGGCGACCTTCTGGGCCTATTGCGCGCTGATGGGCGTGTCGTTGTCGACGATCTTCCTCGCTTATACCGGTGCGTCGATCGCCACGACCTTCTTCGTTTCGGCGGCGAGCTTCGGCGCGCTCAGCCTTTATGGCTATACGACGAAGAAGGACCTGTCGGCGTTTGGCAAGTTCCTGTTCATGGGCCTTGTCGGCATCCTGATCGCGTCGATCGCCAATATGTTCCTCAAGTCGAGCGGCCTCGACCTTGCGGTCAGCATCCTCGGCGTGCTGATCTTCGCCGGCTTCACCGCCTATGACACCCAGCGTCTCAAGGAACTCTATTACCAGGTCCAGGGCAGCGACATGGCCGGCAAGACCGCCGTGCTCGGCGCACTGACGCTGTACCTCGATTTCATCAACCTGTTCCTGTTCCTGCTGCGCTTCCTCGGCGATCGCCGATAAGCAGCGGCCAGGCGAAACAAAGAGCCCGGCGGAGCGATCCGCCGGGCTTTTTTGTACTTCTCCCCTTGCGGGAGAGGTAGGACTTGCGAAGCGAGCCGGGTGAGGGGGGTCTATTTCGAAAGCTCAGCCTCAATCCAATCGAGCCGATCCTGTCCGAAGAAGAATTCGTCGCCTACAAAGAAGGTCGGAGCGCCGAAGGCGCCGCGCTCGACCGCCCGCTCTGTCGCTGCCACCAGCGCGCCCTTCACCGCCGGGTCATTGGCCTTTTCCAGCCATGCCGCCGGACCAAAACCCGCCGCCGTCAACACCTCGGCCGCTACCGCCGGGTCGGCCATGTTGCGCTGCTTCTCCCACATTGCGACGAAGAACGCCTCCAGCAGCGGCATGAAATCCGCCGTGCCCTTTGCCGCGGTCAGCATCCGCATCATCACCATGGTGTTGATCGGGAAATAGGGGTTCATCGCCAGTGGGATAGTCTCCCGGATCGCATAGCGCGCCATGTCGATTGCCATCCACTTGCCGCGCGGGACGACCATTCCCGGCGGTGCATTGCCCGTTGCCTTCATCACCCCGCCCAGCAGGATCGGCTGGTAATCCACCACCGCCCCCGTCCGCGCGATGATTGCTGGCAGGCGGCGATGCGCGAGATAGGTGGTGGGGGAACCAACGTCGAAGAGGAATTCGATTGTTTGAGCCATTCAGTTTTTCCTTTTTGCTTCCGGCGGGCAGGGCCTGAGGCCCTGCACCCCATTTGTGGACGGCCTCCGCGACTGGGGTCTGGGGCCCGATGCCCCAACCGCCGGAGGTCCTTAAAACTTCTCGCCCCAGGGCCGCAGATCAAGCTCATGCGTCCAGGCGCTGCGATGCTGCCGGTGCAGCATGACGTAATTCGCGGCAATGGCCTCGGGGTCGAGGATGCCGTCCTGGTCCTTGAGCGCATAGCGTTCGGGGAATTGTGTGCGGATGAATTCGGTATTGATGGCGCCATCGATGACAATGTGGCCGACGTGGATGCCCTTGGGGCCGAGCTCGCGCGCGGCGCTTTGGGCGAGCGCGCGCAAGGCATGCTTGCCGCCGGCAAAAGCCGCGAAGCCGGCGCCGCCACGCACCGACGCGGTGGCGCCGGTAAACAGGATCGTGCCGCGGCCGCGCGGCGCCATGCGGCGGGCGGCCTCGCGTGCCATCAGGAAGCCGCCCAGCGCGCACAGCTCCCATATCTTGCGGTAACGGCGCTCGGTTTCATCGAGCAGCGACATCGGCGAATTGGCGCCGATGTTGAAGACGGCGACTTCAACCGGGCCTATTTTAGCTTCGACGCGGCCGAACAGCGCGACCATCTGCGCCTCGTCACGGGCATCCGCGCCGATGGGCACACAGCCATGGCCGGCGGCGTGGATACGGTCGGCGAGGGGGGCCAGCGCCTCGGCGGTGCGGCGGACCGGCACCGCGGTCAGGCCGGTGGCGGCAAAAGCCGCCGCGATGGCGCCGCCGGTGGCGTCGCCTGCGCCAATGATGATGGCAGCACCGGCAGCAGCAGGCGTGGACGGTTCGGTCATGGCGTCCTCATAATTGCTGCATATGCAGACAAATTACAGCAAGGCATGGGCATCATCGACGATGAAGCGCAGTGCCGCAAGGCGGCCCTCGCCGAGCGTTTCCTGCACCCGGGCCTGTGCTGCGGCCCACGCGGTACCAGCCGCGGCGCGGCGGGCATGGCCGGCGTCGGTGAGGCGGACATGTTTGGCGCGGCGGTCGGTCGGGTCGGACGCGATGGCGATCAGGCCAGCGGCGAACAGGGGCTTCAACAGGCGCGACACCGTTGAGGCATCGGCCGACAGGTGTTCCGCCAGCGCGCCGACGCCGATTCCGTCGCGCCGGCGCAGCGACGCCAGCAGCCCCATCTGGCCGATGGTCAGCGCGTGCGGTGCGAGCGCCTCGTCGTAAATCTGCGTGATGCGCCGCGACAGCCGCCGGACCTTGGCAGCCGTGCAATTGGATATGCCGGTGGTGGATATGCCGGTGGTGGATATGCCAGTGGCAGCGTTCATCTCAACCAGCATAAATAAGATGCAATTGCAGTCAAGTGGCGGGCGGGCACACCGCACGGAGCAGGCCCTCTACACGTTCACGGCCTAGTGTTTGCGCCCGAAATCGGGTTCTTCGGTGTCCTGGCCCTCGTCGATGATCGAGCGGCGGATGGCGCGGGTGCGGGTGAAGAGCGCTTCCAGCGTTTCGCCTTCGCCCCAGCGGATGGCGCGTTGCAGCGCGACCAGATCTTCGGTGAAGCGGCCCAATGTTTCCAGTACCGCCTCGCGGTTGTTGAGGAAGACATCGCGCCACATCACCGGATCGCTGGCGGCGATGCGTGTGAAATCGCGAAAGCCGCCGGCCGAATATTTGATGACTTCGCTGCGTGTCACGCTCTCCAGATCGCTGGCGGTGCCGACGATCGAATAGGCAATGAGGTGCGGCAGGTGGCTGGTCACCGCCAGTACGCGGTCATGATGCTGGGCGTCCATCAACTCGACCTTGGCGCCGAGCCGGGTCCAGAAGGCCACCACCTTGTCGCTGTCGCTATTGGCCTCGGCGGGGGTCAGGATGCACCAGCGGTCCTTGAACAGGCTGGCAAAGCCGGCGTCAGGGCCGCTTTTTTCCGTGCCCGCCACCGGATGGCCGGGGACAATGGTGACGCCAGGCAGGGCGGCGGTCAGGTCCGCCAGCACCCGCGCCTTAACCGAGCCGACATCGGAAATGATCGCGCCTGGCGCCAGTTCGGCGGCAATCTCCGCTGCCACCGCCGCCATGGCGCCCACCGGCACTGCCAGGATCACGAGTTCGGCATCGACGACCGCCGCCCCGGCATTGTCGGTGACGTCATCGGCAAGATCGAGCGCCCGCACACGTTCGCGCACGGCGGCATCGCCATCGGTCACCGTCAACCGCACCGTCGGCATCGCTTCACGCACCGCACGCGCCAGCGATGAGCCGATCAGCCCCATCCCGATGATGGTGACGCGGGCAAATGGCAGCATCAGACATGATCTTTCTTGTCGCCGGCGCGACCGGTGGCGGTTTCGACGAAGCGGCGCAGCGAGGCCATGGCGGCGCGCGTTTCGGCTTCGGTGCCAACCGAGACGCGCAGGCAGCGCGGCATGGCCTGGACAGCAAGGTAGCGGGCGATAATGCCATCGGCGAGCAGCGCTGCGTTTGCCGCCGCCGCCGTCACCGGGCCGGTTTCGGGAAATTCGATCAGTATGAAATTCGCCGCCGATGGAATGGCGCGCAGCCCGGCGTTGCCGAGTGCGGCGATTTCGCTGGCCATCCAGCGCCGCCATTGGGCGGTATGGCGCAGCACCATGTCGGCCCAGTCCTTATCGGTGAGCGCGGCGATGGCGCCGGCCTGCCCGGTCGTCGTCACGTTGAACGGGCCCCGGATTCGGTTGAGCGCATCGATGACATGCGGCGCGCCATAGGCCCAGCCGACACGCTGTGCCGCCAGCCCGTGCAGTTTGGAAAAGGTGCGCAGCGCCACAACATTGGGAAATTCGCGGGCGAGGTCGAGGCCATCGACATAATCGCCCTCGGCGAATTCGGCATAGGCGCCATCCACGGCGAACAGGCAGTCGGCGGGGAGGCCGGCGTGCAGGCGGCGGACTTCGGCACCCGAAATCTGCGTGCCGGTCGGGTTGTTGGGGTTGGCGAGATAGACCAAGCGGGTGCGGGACGTGACCGCAGCCAGCATGGCATCGACATCGCAGGCATAGTCATCGTCGGCGGCCACTACGGGCGTCGCGCCGACCCGGCGGGCGGCGAGTTCATAGACGATGAAGCTGTGCCGGGCATAAAGCACTTCATCGCCGACGCTGGCAAAGGCCCCGGCAAGCAAGTGCAGCAATTCATCCGAGCCGGTACCGCAGACGATGCGATCGGCATCGATCCCGTGTTTTTCGGCCAGCGCCGCGCGCAACGCCGTCGCGGCCGGATCCGGGTAGCGGTGTCCCTCGGCAACCACCGCCTGCATCGCGGCAATCGCGCGCGGCGACGGCCCGAACGGGTTTTCGTTCGATGACAATTTGGCGATGACCGGTGCGTCGCCCAGCTTTGCCTTGCCGGCAACATAGGGGTGGATCGCGTCGATCCAGGGCTTCACGGTGGGGGCAGGCGCGCTCATGCTTCGCCTCTAGGGCCGTGACAAGCGCGCGGCAACACCGTAACGGGCGATATCATGCCTGCGTCGCTTCTCGCCCCTGATGACCAGCGCTTCGGCCTCGACCGGCGGGCGATGCTGCCCGGTCCGTTCGCGCTGCTGTCGGGGCAAAGCCTGAGCGGGCTCGAAATCGGCTATGAAACCTATGGCCGGCTGAATGCCGATGCCTCCAATGCCATTCTGATCTGCCATGCGTTGACCGGTGACCAGCATGTCGCCAGCCTCAACCCGCGTACCGGCAAGCCCGGCTGGTGGCCGCGTCTTGTCGGGCCGGGGCTGCCGATCGACCCTGAACGCCATTTCATTATCGCCTCGAACGTGCTCGGCGGGTGTAGCGGGTCATCGGGACCGGGCAGCACCGATCCGGCGACGGGGCAGCGCTATGCCATGCATTTCCCGGTCATCACCATTCGTGACATGGTGCGGGCGCAGGCGCTGCTGCTCGATCATCTTGGCGTCGGCGGGCTCAAGGCTGTTGTTGGCGGCTCGATGGGTGGCATGCAGGCGCTCGACTGGGCGGTGGCCTTTCCCGATCGGGTGCACAGTGTCATCGCTATCGCCAGCGCGGCGCGCCATTCGGCACAGAATATCGCCTTTCACGAAGTCGGGCGACAAGCGATCATGGCCGATCCCGATTGGGCAGGCGGCAACTATCCGGATGACTGTCCCCCCGCTGCGGGCCTCGCTGTGGCGCGCATGGCGGCGCACATCACCTATCTGTCGGAAGAGGGGCTGACCGCCAAATTCGGTCGGCGCCTGCAAAATCGCGAGACATTGGGTTTCGGCTTCGATGCTGAATTCCAGGTCGAAAGCTATCTGCGCCATCAGGGGCTCGCCTTTACGGAGCGTTTCGACGCCAATTCCTATCTCTACATCACCCGCGCGCTCGATTATTTCGACCTCGCGGCGCCGCATGGCGGGCAGTTGGCGGCGGCGTTCAAGGGCACCAGGACGCGCTTCGCGGTGATCAGCTTCACGAGTGATTGGCTCTACCCGACGGCGGAATCGCGTCGCGTCGTGCGCGCGCTCAACGCCGCCGGTGCCGCAGTCAGCTTTGTCGAGCTCGAAAGCCCGTTCGGGCATGATGCCTTTCTTCTCGACAGCCCGGAGATGAACCGGGTGGTCGATGGCTTTCTGAGGGCAGGAGCGTGACCCTCCGCGCCGATCTGGCCGCCATTGCCGATGCCGTGCCGGCCGGCGCGCGCGTTCTCGATATCGGCTGCGGCGATGGTGCGCTGCTGGCCTATCTGCGCGATTCCAAAGGCGTCGATGCGCGCGGCATCGATGTCTCGGCCGCCAATGTCGCCGGCGCCGTGGCGCGCGGGCTGTCGGTGGTGCAGGGCGACGCCGATGCCGACCTCGCCGACTATCCCGACGGTGCCTTCGACATGGCGATCCTGTCCGATACGTTGCAGGCGATGCAGCGGCCGGCGACGGTGCTGGCCGAATTGGTCCGCATCGGCAAGCGCGGCGTCGTCAGCTTTCCCAATTTCGGCCATTGGCGGGTGCGCGCCTCGCTGGCGCTGGGCGGACGCATGCCAGTGACGCCATCGCTGCCGGTCAGCTGGCACGAAACCGCCAATATCCATTTCTGCACGGTCGATGACTTTCGTGCGCTGGCGGCCGAACTCGGCCTGCGCGTCGAAAGTGCAGCGTTCCTGTCGGGCGGGCGGCGGCACGGCGCGGCGTTCGCCAATCTGCTCGCCGAACAGGCGGTGTTTGTGCTCGGGCGGTAGCCGATGATGCGCGCCGACCAGCCGACCGATCCCGAGCTGATCCGTTTTCTGCGCGAAGAGCTTGGCGAAGCACTGCCCGTTGGTGGCATATGGCAGTTCAGCGGGCCGCTCTGGCTGTGGCGCGGCAAGAACAAGGATGGCGACGCGAGCTCCATGGCCTGGCATTTCGTCACTATCGACGGCGCCATGGCCGATGCCATCCGCGCCGCCTCACCGGGTCGCAGCGCCGCCTGGGGCTCGGTCTATGTCCATGTCACCATCGGCGCGACGCGCTGGCAGACCTCGGTGTTCCCCAGCAAGGGCGTCGCCGGTTATCTGCTGCCGGTCAAGGCCGGCGTGCGCAAGGCAGAGGCGCTTGTCGAAGGCGACATGCTGTCCCTGACCATCGAAGTCTAGCGCTATACTGCCGTTGCTTGCACCGCCGCTTCCTCAATCCGCCCGACCAGCACCGGCTTCAGCCCGTCGCGCTTGCCGACCAGCACGACATGGTGGCGGTCGGGCAGGGTGTCGATCTGCCAATCGAGCACTTCGAACATCGCTTCATCGAGGCGCAGTGCCAGCGGCTCGCGCAGCCAGCCGTGCGCCAGCGGGTGCCATGGCCGCCGGGCGCGAACGATCAGCAAG
>JBMOFG010000078.1:0-7591 GCA_049314415.1 Polymorphobacter sp. | reverse complement strand
GGCAGCGCGGGCTCTGCCCGCGCCTTGCACCGCCCGAACCAACGCTTGACGAAAAAAAATGGGTCCCGGGTCAAGCCCGGGATGACAATACAGCCCCCGTTGCCAATCCCGCCCTCCCGCATTACCCCCGCCACACAACAATCGGGGCACCTCATGCAGACCAAAGTCATCCTGTCCGTCATCGGCGCCGACCGGCCCGGGCTTACCGAAGCGCTCGCGGTGGCCGTGCAGACAGCCGGCGGCAACTGGCTCGAAAGCCGGTTGACCCGGTTGGGCAGCAGCTATGTCGGCTCGGTGCTCGTCGAACTGCCCGAAACGGCGCTCGAGACGCTGCGCGACAAGGCAGCGCATGTCGATGCCATCGGGCTGAAGGTCACCATCGCCGCTACCGGCCCCGCCGAAGCCGCCGCCGGCACCTTACTCGAACTTTCCCTCGTCGGGCAGGACCGGCCCGGCATCGTCAAGGAAGTCAGCGCTGCCCTCGCCCGGCTCGGCGTCAATATCGAAGAGCTTGAAACCGGCACCGAGGATGAAGCCTGGTCAGGCAATCGCCTGTTCCGTGGCGTTCTGACGCTGCGCGTCCCGGCCGGCATCAGCGAAACTGCCGTTCAGGAAGCACTTGAGGCGATTTCGGGCGAGATCATGGTCGATTTCACCGTGGTTGCGACCCCGGCTGCCTGAGGTGCCGCGCCGCTTTCGCACTGCCCCAATTCAGGGCATAAGCGCGCCTATGATAAAAAGCCTGCTCTCCGCCCTGTTCGCGCTGACCGCCGCCGCGCCGCTGTTTGCCCAGTCGGTCAGCGAACAGCCACATACACGCATCGCGCTGATCGCCGAAAGCGTGCGGCCAGCGCCGGGCCAGCCGGTCAGCATCGGGCTGAAACTGACGCCCAAGGATGGCTGGCACACCTATTGGTCCAACCCCGGCGATGCCGGCGCGCCGACCCGCGCGGTCTGGACGCTGCCGGCCGACACCGCCGTGCCGCCGCCGCTCGCCTATCCGGTGCCCGAAACGCTGATCGTTTCGGGGTTGATGAATTACGTTTATGCCCATGCCAATGTGCTGGTGACGAGCATCACGCCGCCGACCGGATTGAAGAAGGGCGCGGCTTTTCCGGTCACCGTCAAGGCCGACTGGCTGGTGTGCAGCGCCGAACAATGCGTCCCCGAAAGCGCGACGCTCACCCTGCCGCTGGTGATCGGCGATGGTGCCACCGATGCCGAAAATGGCTATGCCATGGCGCTGGCCAAAGCCGCGCTGCCGCGCGTGCTCGCCGCTCCCGGCCGCTGGAGCGCCAAGGGCGGGCGCTTTGTGCTGGCGCAACCCTTCGGCACGCCGGGCAAGGTACGTGCTGCCTATTTCTTCCCCGACCAGGAAGGCATTGTCGACTATGCCGCGCCGCAGGCGGTGACCGTAGCGGGCGACACGCTGCGCTTCGAAACCGCCGCGATCGAAGGCGGCGCCGGGCCGATATCGGGTGTGCTGCGCGTCGAATTCCGTGACGATGCCAAGCCGCAGGGTTTCCGGATCACCGCCGAACCCGGCGACACGCCAGCGGCGGGCGCGCCTCTCGCCGGCAATCGCCCGGCCGACAGCGGCCCCGGCCTGCCGCTGATTTTGCTCGGCGCAGTGCTCGGCGGCGTCATCCTCAACGTCATGCCCTGCGTGTTCCCGATCCTCAGCCTCAAGGCGCTCAGCCTGGCCAGCGGCAATGTCGCCCCGGCGGCGGCGCGGCGCGATGCCATCGCTTATACGCTGGGGGTCGTGCTCGTCTGCGCGGCGCTGGGCGGGCTGGTGCTGTTGCTGCGCGCAGCGGGTTCACAGGTCGGCTGGGCCTTTCAGTTGCAGGACCCGCGCGTCATTACCGGGCTGCTGCTGCTGGTCACCGCGATCGCGCTGAACCTTGCCGGGGTCTTCGAGATCACTGTTACAACCGGATCATTGGGCGATGATGCGATCCGCAAGGGGGGCGCGCTCGGCAGTTTCGCCACAGGCGCGCGGGCGGCGTTCGTCGCGACGCCCTGCACCGGACCGTTCATGGCGGGGGCGCTCGGCGCGGCGCTGGTGCTGCCACCGGTGGCAGCCATCGCGGTATTCGCCGGGCTCGGCCTCGGACTGGCGCTGCCCTTCCTGCTGGTCGGCTTCGTACCGGCGCTGCGCCGCCGTCTGCCCCGGCCGGGCACCTGGATGATCCGGTTCCGCGCCATATTGTCGATACCGATGTTCCTGACTGCGCTGGCGCTCGCCTGGGTGCTGGGGCGGCAGGCCGGCGTGGCAGGCATGACAATCGGGCTGGCCGGGGTGCTGGCGATCGGCTTGCTGCTCTGGTGGCTGGGCAGTCGCCAGCACGGCGGCAAGCCCGGCTGGTTGCCCGGCACCTTCGCCATGCTGGCATCGGTCGCCGCCATCATCCTGCTGCCGGTCGGGGCGTCAGCAACCGCGGTCACGACATCGGCACCGGCAGGCTTGGCGGCGCAGCCTTTCACGCCGGCAAAACTCGCCGCGCTGCGTGCCAGCAAGACGCCGGTGTTCCTGTTCATGACCGCCGATTGGTGCCTGACCTGCAAGGTCAACGAGAAGGGCGCAATGGCCGATGCCGCGGTCGCGACAGCATTCAAGAGCAAGGGCATCACCGTGCTAGAAGGTGACTGGACGCGCGGTGACCCGGTGATCTCGCAATGGCTCGCCGAGCAAGGCCGCGCCGGGGTACCCGTTTATGTCTATTATTCCGCCGACGGCAGTGAACGCGAATTGCCGCAGATCCTGACGGTGAACACGCTGACGAACCTCGGCTGACGCGTTCGCCCGCCCAGCGCTGGTAGCGCCTATTTGCGTCGATAGACGCGCTGGCCGCCAAGCCAGGTTTCGTCGACCTGAACCTTCCACAGATCAGCCGGTGCGACCGCAAACGGGTCCTGCCCTGTGATGATGAAATCGGCCCATTTGCCCGGCGTCAGCGTGCCGACCTTGCCCTCGGCATGGCCGGCCCAGGCTGCGCCAGTGGTAAAGGCAGCAAAGGCCTGCTGCATCGTCATGGCTTCGGCCATGCGCCAGCCCTGCGGCGGCGCGCCATCGCGCGACTGCCGGGTGACCGCAGCATGGAGTCCGTAAAAGGGATTGGGCGGTTCAACCGGGAAATCACTGCCGCCGGCCAGCCGCGCGCCGCTGTCGATCAGCGATTTCCAGGCATAGCCCCCGGCCAGCCGCGCCGCGCCGACACGGGCTTCGACCATGCCCTTGTCGCTGGTGGCGTGGGTCGGCTGGATGCTGGCGATAATGCCGAGCCGGGCAAAGCGCGGCAGGTCGCCGGTGTTGACGATCTGGGCGTGCTCGTCGCGGTGGCGCAGCGCCGCGCGCTGGCTGGCCGGGATGGCCGCAAAGGCTGCGAGAACCGCCCCATTGGCCGCATCGCCAATGGCATGGACATTGGTCTGGAAACCCTTGGCGGAGGCTTCAAGGATGATGCGGCGCAGATTGCCTTCCTCGAAGAACGGCAGGCCCTTGTTGCCCGGCGCATCGCTGTAATCATCGGCCATCCAAGCGCCACGCGATCCCAGCGCGCCATCGGCCTGCAGCTTCATCGCCATCATCGCCAACTTGTCATCGTCTTGCCAGCCGATCGGGCCATCGGGCGCGATCGCGGTGCGATTGTCGGGCCCATAGGCCATCACATAAAGCCGCGCGGTCAGCTTGCCCTGCGCGGCAAAGCGCCGATAGCGATCCCAGGTGGCGCGGTCGATCCCGGCGTCATGCGCGCCGGTCAAACCGACAGAGGCCAAGATGGCGAGCGATTTGGCCAGCGCCGCATCATTTTCGACCGGCGACAGCGGCGGCACCACGGCGCCGACCAGCTTCATTGCTGCATCGACGAGAACGCCATTGGGGTTGCCGGCGGCATCGCGTTCGATACGTCCGCCGGCAGGATCGGGCGTGGCGGCGGTGATGCCCGCCAGCTTGATCGCGGCGGAATTGACCCAGACGGCATGGCCATCGATACGGCGCAGCACGGCGGGGCGCCCGCCGGTGACGGCATCGAGTTCCGCCGCGGTCGGGAAGCGCCCGAGACCCCAGCGTTCCTGGTTCCAGCCGCCGCCGCGGATCCAGGCGCCCTGCCCCGGGTTGGCCTTCACCGCCGCCTGCGCCGCTGCCAGCGAGGTGGTTTCCGACAGATCGACCGCGAGCGCGCGTTCGCCAAGGCTCATGACATGCCCATGCGCATCGATCAGCCCGGGCAGCAGCGTGCGGCCCTTCACATCGACCTTCTTGGCCTTGGGCAGCGCCGCCCCGGCGGGAAGCGTTGCCTTCACCTTGCCGGACTTGTCGACGACCAGCGTCGCAAAGCGGACAAGTGTGCCGTCATCGCCCAGCGTATAGCCATTGGCGTTGACATAGGCGGTATCCGCCAGCGCCGGCGCGGCAAGCATCAACGCGAGCGCAAGAGTTTTCACCATGTTCGTCCCCCGAATTTACAGCGCCAGCCCCATGAACACCCAGAATGGATGAAATGCTTCGGGGACTTCGACTTCAGGATAGAGCGGAATTTCGGCAAAGCCAGCCGTCTGTAGAGTGCGATCGCGGTTTCCAGAGTGGGCGCCGTATCGAGGAACATTGTGTGGAAACCAAGAAGCCGGGCATCGGCGAGCAGCCGTTCGACGAGCGCCCGCCCGCGGGTGAATGGGCCGCGATGAGGCTGATACCATGCCCGGCAACCAGACCCGCGGAGACAATTTGCAGATATTCGGCGTTGATATCGATGAGCAGCGCTGCATCATCTGGCAGTCTCGCAACCCGATAACAGAGAACGCTCATTTGGCCAGACGCCGGATGAGGCTCGACGTATCCTGCCGCCCGCCACCCATCGCCTGGACATCGCCATAGAATTGATCGACCAGCGCGCCCAATGGCAGCGTCACGCCGAGCCGCCGGGCTTCGTCGAGCGCGAGGCCGAGATCCTTGCGCATCCAGTCGACAGCGAAGCCGAAATCAAATTCGCCGCGGGTCATGGTGGCGGCGCGGTTTTCCATCTGCCAGCTTTGCGCCGCGCCCTTGGCAATGACGTCGACGACCTGCGCCAGATCGAGCCCCGCCGCTTCGCCAAACGCCAGCCCTTCGGCCAGGCCCTGCAACACCCCGGCGATGCACAATTGGTTGACCATCTTGGTCAATTGCCCACTGCCCGCCGGGCCCATATGGCCGATCCGCTTGGCATAAGCCTGCATCACCGGCTCGGCTTCGGCAAAGGCCGTCGCGCTGCCGCCGCACATGATGGTGAGCTGGCCGTTCTCGGCCCCTGCCTGACCGCCCGACACCGGGGCATCGAGCACCAGCAGGTCGCGCGCCGTCCCGGCTTCGGCGAGTTCGCGGGCGATAGAGGCCGAAACCGTGGTGTGATCGATGAACAGGCTGCCCGGCGCCATCGCGGCAAAAACGCCGTCGCGGCCGAGTGTGACTGCGCGCAGATCGGCATCGGCCCCCACACACGCAATGACGACTTCGGCATCGACTGCCGCTGCCGCCGGCGTTGCCGCCGCCTGCCCGCCATGCGCCGTCACCCAGGCCGCCGCCTTGGCCATGGTTCGGTTAAAAACGGTCACATCATGCCCGGCCTGTGCCAGGTGCCGCGCCATCGGCGTCCCCATGATGCCAAGGCCGAGAAAGGAAATACGCATGTGGATATGCTCCGAAACATTGGTCCCTCCCCCCTGCGGGGCGGGAAACTACAGATCCAGTTTTTTGCCCAGCGCCGTTTCGGCGGTCTGGCGCAATTCGGGATCGACCGGCGGATAGGCGAGGTCAATATCCTTGCCCAGTACATCGACCACCTTTTGCAAGCCGCTGATCCGCCCCGATTTCTTGTCGTTGGCGGCAATGACCGTCCAGGGCGCCGTATTGGTCGAGGTGCGGTCGAACATGTCGTGATAGGCGGCCATATAGGCGTCACGCTGCGACCGGTTGTGATAATCGTCGGTGCCGGTTTTCCAGCGCTTCCACGGCGTTTCTATCCGTTCCTTCAGGCGCTTGTCCTGCTCGTCCTGGGTGATGTGGAGGAACAGCTTGACGATGCGCATGCCATCGGCGGCGTGGAGCGCTTCGAAGGCGTTGATCTCGTCATAGGCACGCTCCCAATCGGCCGGCGGCGCAAAGCCATCGACGCGCTCGACGAGCACCCGGCCATACCAGGTGCGGTCGAATACCGCGATCTCGCGGGCGCCGGGCAGGCGCTGCCAGAAGCGCCAGAGATAGTGATGCTCGCCTTCCTGTTTGGTTGGCGCGCCGATCGACCAGACTTTGGTGTAGCGATGGTCGAGTGGCCCGACCATGCGGGTGATCAGACCGCCCTTGCCTGCAGCATCCCAGCCCTCGAGCGCGATGATCGCCTTTTTGCCCTGGTTGATATAGGCGGCCTGGATAAGTTCGAGCTGGTGCTGGAGCGCTGCCAACTGCTGCTCATAGGCGGGCCGATCCATGTCCCGATTGGCCTCGAAATCCTCGAGCCGCAGCTTTGCCATCAATCGACGATCCGGATATGCAGCTCGCGCAATTGCTTGAGCGTCACATTGCCCGGCGCGTTCATCATCAGATCCTCGGCCTTCTGGTTCATCGGGAAGACGACGACTTCGCGGATATTGGGTTCATCGGCAATCAGCATGACCATGCGGTCGACACCCGGCGCCGAGCCGCCGTGCGGCGGGGCGCCGAACTTGAAGGCATTGATCATGCCGGAAAAATTCTCGTCGACCTGCGCCTGTGTATAGCCAGCGATTTCAAAGGCTTTGTACATGATTTCGGGGCGATGGTTGCGGATGGCGCCCGACGACAGTTCGACGCCGTTGCACACGATGTCATATTGGAACGCCTTGATGGTCAGCGGGTCCTGGGTTTCGAGCGCTTCGAGCTCGCCCTGCGGCATCGAGAAGGGGTTGTGGCTGAAATCGATCTTCTTGTTGTCCTCGTCATATTCGAACATCGGGAAATCGACGATCCAGCAGAATTTGAACACGTCTTTCTCGATCAACCCGAGTTCGGTGGCGACGCGCGTCCGCGCCAGGCCGGCGAGCTTGGCAGCCTGGGCTTCCTTGCCGGCTGCAAAGAAACAGCCGTCATCGGGACCAAGGCCGAGCGCTTCGTAAATGGCCAGCATGCCGGCTTCGCCATGGTTCTTGGCAATCGGGCCGCCGAAATCGCCGCCCTTGCGGGTCACATAGCCAAGCCCGGAATAGCCTTCGCTGCGCGCCCATTCGTTCATGTCGTCGAAGAATTTGCGGCTCTTTTCGGCCGTGCCCGGTGATGGGATGGCGCGCACGACATTGCCGCCTTCGACGAGCTTGGCAAAGATGCCGAAGCCCGATCCGACGAAATGCGAACTGACATCGCTGATTTTGATCGGATTGCGCAGATCTGGCTTGTCGTTGCCGTATTTCAGCATCGATTCGGCATAAGGGATGCGCGGAAAGGCGCCCTTGGTCACAGCCCAGGGGGTGCGGCCACCGAAGCCGGCAAATTCCTCGAACACGCCTGCCAACACCGGCTCGATTGTTGCAAAAACATCGTCTTGCGTGACAAAGCTCATTTCAAAATCGAGCTGGTAGA
>JBMOFG010000077.1:0-7591 GCA_049314415.1 Polymorphobacter sp. | reverse complement strand
AGGCCAAGACCGAGCCCTACAACTTCACCATCAAGGGCTGAAGGCGCGGCGGGCGAACAGGCGGGGACCGAACAGGTTCACCGCCAGCCCGCCGATGATCAGTGCGGCGGCGCCCAGTTTCCACACCGGCAACGGCTCGCCGAGCAAAAGCGCCGCCGAGCCCATGCCGAACACCGGCACCATCAGCGCCATCGGCGCTACACTGGCGGCGGGATAGCGGGCGAGCAGCCAACCCCAGGCGCCATAGCCGAACAGGGTATTGCCGACCGACTGCCAGGCCACGACCGCCCATACGGCAGGACCGGCCGCGGTCAGCGCGGCGGCGATGTGCGCGCCACCTTCGAACAAGAAGGCCAGCGCAAACAAAGGCGGGATGGCAAACAGCGACGACCAGACCACAAAGGCCAGCATGTCGACCCGGCCAGCGCGGCGCTGCACCATATTGCCCAGTGACCAGCCCAGCGCCGCGCCGATCACGAGCGCAACCCCCAGCGACGTGGTAGTGCCACCGGTATGCGCAAGGATGATGACGACCCCGGCAACCGCCAGCGCCAGCGCGGCATATTGCACCAAGGTTAGCCGCTCGCCAGTGCCGCGCATCGCCAATCCGATGGTGAATACCACCTGCACCTGCACGACCAGCGAGGCCAATCCCGGTGCGATCAGGCCATCGATGGCGATGAACAACAGCCCGAACTGTCCAACGCCGATGAACAATCCATATAATGCCAGGTCCCGCCACGGCACGGCGGGGCGTTTGAGCAAGAAGACCAGCGGCAGCGCTGCCAGCGTGAAGCGCAGTGCCGCGAACAACAGCGGTGGCAGGGTATCGAGCCCCAGCCGGATGAAGACAAAATTCGTGCCCCATACCGCCACTACGGCCAGCGCCAGCAGAAAGGCCCGCAGCCCGAAACCGCCGGTCATGCTGCCGAGGACCGCGGCTGGGCCAGCCCGAAATAGGCCAGCGACGCCACCGTCAGCGCGACCGCCATGGCCAGCGCCACCGGCACCGGAGTCCCGTCGTGCAGCGCCGCGACCGAGCCCGATGCCAGCGCGCCCATGGTGAAATTGGCGGCGCCGAACAGCCCCGAGGTGGTACCGGCGCGCAACGGATCGACCGACAAGGCCCCGGCCAGCGCATTGGCGGCAATAAAGCCATTGGAGGTCAACACCGCGAACAGCGCCACCATGATCAGCCATTTCGACAGGCCGAGCAATGCCATCGCCAGCAGCGCCGCCCCAAATACCACGGCGAACAGGCTGGCCACCCCCAGGATCCGGTCGGGCGCATGGCGGAGCAACAAGCGGCGATTGACCTGACTCGACCCGATCACCCCGACCGCAATGGCAGCAAAGATCGCGCTGAACTGGCCCGGGGTGAAACCCCAGATGTCGATGATCAAGTCGGGCGCCGCGGCGATATAGCTGAACAGGGTTGCGCCGTTGCAGGCGCTGACCAATGTATAGCCAAGCAGCCGGCGGCTCCTGAACAGATCAAGATAGGCCGCCACGACCGATTCGCCGCGCGCCTTGGCCTCGGTGGCGGCCGAACGACTTTCATCGAGGCGGAACCAGACCGCGGTGCCGACCAGGGCACCGAACAGCGCCAGCGCGATGAACACCGCCCGCCAAGATACCAGCGCCGCCAGCGCGCCGCCCACCGAGGGCGCCACCAGCGGTGCTACGCCGAGCACCAGCACCAGCAACGAGAAGATCCGCGCCGAGTCGCGATGGTCATAGCGGTCGCGCACCACGGCGCGGGCGACCACCATGCCGGCACAACAGCCCAGCGCCTGGGCAAAGCGCCCCGCCACCAGCCATTCGACCGACGGCGCCAGCGCACAGAGCAGGCTGGCGACGACATAGACGCAGCAACCGAGCAGGATCGCCGGGCGGCGGCCGACACGGTCACTGAGCGGGCCATAAAAGAGCTGGCCGATCGCCATGCCGATGAAGAAGGCGGTGAAGGTCAATTGCACCGCCGCCGGCGACACGGCGAAATCGCGGGCAATGACCGGCAGCGTCGGCAGATAGAGATCGATGGTCAACGCGCCAAAGGCCGTCAGCGTCCCCAACAGGAGGATTTCGCCCCGGGTCGGGATCCGGGCGACGGAAGCGGGGGGCGCAGGCATGATGCGCCGCATAGGGGACCCGGCGGGCGCGGTCGAGGGGGCCAACGCCGCATGGCTGCCATGCGGAGAGCGAGGGTGGTGGCTCGGGGGGCGAAGTTGACGAAGTTGACACATCTGCCGGGTTTTCGCGCGCCCCGGCTTTTTCTGTCATCCCGGGCCTGACCCGGGACCCAGCTTCCTCTCGCGTCGCCACACCGGTTCACGCCGCATCACGTCATGCCAGCGCAGGCTGGCATCCAGCCGCGTCATCGGCACCGACGGCAGGTTCAAAGGCCGACGACTGGATGCCAGCCTTTGCTGGCATGACAGGAGCAGGCAAGCCCGGGGTGACATCATGGGCAGGGCGAGCCGGCTACCGACGTTGGCAGCAATGGTGTTAAGAAAGTCACGATAGTCACGCCGAACGCGGTTTTCGTAAATCCGCGCGCTGGCGCGGTTGCAAGGGGTCCAGCAATGTCAAAGAGCGCCGCAGCGATCCTGTAACACATTCTTTTGATGTAGGAAAACTCCTACAACCGCCCCTCGCCTCATCGCGCCAGCGCATATTCCCGAACCAGGATTTTCTCCGGCACATGCCAGGCGCTGGCGATCTTGCGGATCATCGCCAGGCTGAGCGCCCGCTTGCGGGCCAGCACTTCGGTGGCGCGCGGCTGGCCGATCAGCGCGGCTAGATCGGCCCGGCTATGGCCGTTCATCGCCATCGCCGCCTCGATCGCCTCGATCGGGTCGAGCGGCGTGATCGGCCAGCGGCGATGTTCATAGGCCTCCGCCAGCGTCACCAGCACATCGAGCCGCTCACCAGCCTCGCTGGCTTCGTCGGCACCCCATAGCGCTTCGATTTCGCGCAACGCCGCCTCATGGTCGGCATCGGTGCGGATGGGTCGAATGTGCATCGTCATGGCCCTCCCTGGCCTCAGAACAGACTTACGGTCAACGCGTCGATCCGGTCATATTCGGCGTGCGTCCCGATAAATTTGACAAAAGCGATGCGCCGTTTCCAGTCGAACGCAACCACCATGCGAAAATCACCGCCTGCCACCTCGAACCGCACCCGCTCGCCATTGAGCGACTTGGCCTTTGAAAAATCGGCAACCACATCTAGCGGACTTTGCCAATCGGCCGCAGTGGCGACTTCATACCAGTGCCGCAAGGAGGGTTGCGCCGCCGGATGCAGCGACCAGAAGGCCACGAGCTTGTTACGGGCAATGATCCGCATGGTCGAAGAATAGCATTTCCCAAAATGGGAAACAAGCCCGGCCTTAGTGGCGTTGGAGATCAGCTTTAAAGTAGCATTCGTGCGCAGCGAATACGGTTGCTACAATCCAAATCGCCGAAGGCATTACCGACACGAGCAAGGTATCCTACCCGCTCAAGCTGCCGGCATCGGTCAAGGCCGCTGCCGCCCGGTTGGCCAAGGAACACGGCGTTTCACTCAACCAGTGGATCGCGGTCGCCATCGCACAGAAGATCGGCGTGGTGGAAACCGCGGCGGATCTCTTGCAGCGGCGCGCGGGGAGCGCGCGCCCGGCGGATATGCTGGCATTTCTCGATGGAGCCGGGCGCGAAGCGCCGCCGGTCGGAGACGAATTGTGAGGTCGGACAAGAAATATATGAACGCTCCCAGAGCTCTTTAACATCACCGGATTACATGATAATTTCTATAGTTGTTTAAACCATTCTCCATCCGGTTCCACAACTTCGACCATCCGTACTACCACGCCAAGCCCAAGTTTTTTCAATAAGTCACACAGTAATGGGCCATCGATGAGTTCGATCGAAGGCGCCCCATCTCGGGTCCCCTCTTTCTTCGCTTCGGCTGTGAAACTACCGGTAGTGATAAAAAGGCCCTTGTCGGACCGCCCCATCATCGCACCGCGAAAATCCCGAATAGCTCCTGGACCGACCGACCCTTCGTAGCGTTTGCACTGGAATAGTACAGGGAAAGAAATAAGATTAAGTTGAAGTATACCAGTACCATCGATACCTTGGTCGCCAGACCGCCCTGTAACTTCGACTTTTGTAAAGCCTGATTCTCGAAGTAACCTTTTAGCTAAACGCTCAAACGCATCGGGTGAAATTGACTTTAGCACACGTAAAAGTCGATCCTGCCAGTCTTCGTCTTCGATGCCATCTTCGTTAGCGTCGTTCGCAACACGGACAATACGACCCTCAGCGTCAAGTTTTCGCTGTGCAACGATAGCAGCCTTGACCGTAGTCTCGTTTGCTATCGCGCCGGTTTCGGTCACGCTCCAAACGCCGCGCCCGCTGTTTTCAAGAAAGCCAGCGCGCTTCAGCCCAGTGCGTGCCCAAGCAAGTCTATACTCAAGTTCGGAACGACCAGACGCCCCATGCGGCTGCGCTGTTACCCGCTCGGGAACTTCGAAAATCTCTATGAACTTTGTGACGTGCTCGGAAATCGTCGCTGACATTCCAGTCTCGCGCAGCGCGATCAGTGCTGGCCACACAATCTCCATGTGTGTCGGTACGCGCAGAAATCGAATTGACGGATACATTACGCCCGCGCGCCGCTAACCACGCCCACCGAATTGTGCCGCAGCGCGTCCAGCACCGTCGCCACAATCGCCGGGGCATCGAGCCCTGCTTCGGCATATTGCTTGGCCGGACTGTCGTGATCCTGGAAGATATCGGGCAACCGCAGCGTGCGCACCTTCAGCCCGGCATCGGTCAGGCCTTCGTCGCTGAGCCAGGTCAGCACATGGGCGCCGAAGCCGCCGGCGGCGCCTTCTTCGATGGTGACGACGACTTCGTGGCTGGTGGCGAGCCTGCGGATCAGGTCGTGATCGAGCGGCTTGGCGAAGCGCATGTCGGCGATGGTCGTGGAAAGTCCCTTGCTCTCCAACTCCTCGGCGGCTTTTTCGGCTTCCTGGAGGCGGGTGCCGAGGGACAGGATGGCGACGGTCTTGCCTTCGCGGACCACCCGCCCCTTGCCGATTTCGAGCCGGGTCGGCTCCGCCTGGATCGCGACGCCGGTGCCTTCGCCGCGCGGATAGCGCACCGCGATCGGGCCGTCGTCGTAGAGCGCCATGGTGTGGACCATATTGGTCAGTTCATTCTCGTCCGAAGCCGCCATGACGACGAAATTCGGCAGCGTCGCGAGATAGGCAACATCGAAAGCGCCGGCATGGGTGCAGCCATCGGCGCCGACCAGCCCGGCGCGGTCGATGCCGAAGCGCACCGGCAGGTTCTGGATGGCGACATCATGCACGACCTGGTCATAGGCGCGCTGCAGGAAGGTCGAATAAATCGCGCAGAACGGCCGCATGCCCTGCGCCGCCAGCGCCGCGGCAAAGGTCACGGCATGTTGTTCGGCGATGCCGACATCGAAGGTCCGGTCCGGAAACGCTTTGTTGAAACGGTCGACCCCGGTGCCCGAGGGCATGGCGGCGGTGATGGCAACGATGCTCGGGTCGCGCTTTGCCTCGACGATCAGCGCGTCACCAAAAACATTCTGATAGGCCGGCGCGCTCGGCACTGCCTTGTGCTGGGCGCCCGAGACGACATCGAATTTGACGACGCCATGATATTTGTCGGCGGCGGCTTCGGCAGGTGCGTAACCTTTACCCTTTTGCGTCACGACATGGATCAGGATCGGACCTTCGGCGGCGTCGCGGACATTTTCGAGCACCGGCAGCAAATGATCGAGATTATGGCCGTCGATCGGACCGACATAATAAAAGCCCAGTTCCTCGAACAAGGTACCGCCACCCTGCATCAGGCCGCGGGCATATTCATCGGCCTGGGCCGCCGCTTTCTTCAACGGCGGCGGCAGCACCTTGCGGCTGATCTGCTTGATGGCTTCGCGCAGTTCGAGAAACTGCCGGCTGGAGAACAGCCGCGACAGATAGGCCGATAACGCGCCGACCGGCGGTGCAATACTCATGTCATTGTCATTGAGGATGACGACAAGGCGATTGCCGGCCTGCGACGCATTGTTCATCGCTTCATAGGCCATGCCGGCCGACATCGAACCATCGCCGATGACGGCGATCGCCTTGCCCGGCTGGTTCTTGAGCTTGTTGGCCACGGCAAAACCGATGGCCGCCGAAATCGACGTGCTGCTGTGCGCGGCACCGAACGGATCATATTCGCTTTCGGTGCGCTTGGTGAAACCCGACAGGCCGCCGCCCTGGCGCAGCGTGCGGATGCGGTCACGTCGCCCGGTGAGGATCTTGTGGGGATAGGCCTGGTGGCCGACATCCCAGATCAGCCGGTCTTCGGGAGTGTTGAAGACATAGTGCAGCGCGACGGTCAGCTCAATAACGCCGAGCCCGGCACCCAAATGCCCCCCGGTCGTCGATACCGCATCGATCATTTCGGTACGCAGTTCGTCGGCAAGCTGCCGCAGGTCGCCATGCGAAAGCCGTTTCATGTCGGCCGGCACATTGACCGTATCGAGCAGCGGCGTGGAAGGACGTTTTGTCACCAAGGAACCACCAGATTTATTTATTCTTGAACCATGAAGCTAGCGGCTTGCCGCCACGCTGTCGATGCATTGTCGCCGTCTTTGCGTTGCGCTGCGTTCCACGGCCGCGGCGCGTTGCTGCGGCGGGCCGGAACTGACAGCGAGATGCCGGTCAAGCGCATTCCGCACAGCGGCCACGCACTTCGACCACCGGCTTTTCGGGGCGAAACCCTGTTGCCGCCGCGGTTTCGCGGATCCGCGCCGACAATTGATCGTCATCGACATGGGCGGCGCGGCCACAAATGTCGCACACCAGAAATATGCAATCGTGCAGGCAACCGGGATGGGCATTGGCGAGATAGGCATTGGCGCTTTCTACCCGGGTCGCGACATTATTGGCCACGAACAGATCGAGAATGCGATAGACGCTGTTCGCCGCAATCCGCCGCCCCTGCGCGGTGCTGACCGCTTCGGTGACATCATAGGCGCTAGCCGGGCGCTCGAACCCCGAGAGCGCGGCGAAGACCGCGGCGCGCATCGCCGTCCATTGCTCGCCCGAACCAACCAAGGCGCGTTCGGCGGCAGCAATGAGCGAAGCGCCGCTGCGCACATCATGGTCGTGATCGTGATGGGATGCCATGACGCCAATATCGGGCCGAACTGCCCCGGCTGCAAGCACGGATCAGCCGCGTGAGGCGCGCAGATTCCACAGATGCGCCGCTGCCAACAGGCAGACCCCGACAATCGAGAGCGCAACCTCGGCCACGCCACCATGGTTGATCAGCAGCGATGCCGCCATCAGCGCGATGCCGCATGCGCCGAGCACGCCGATCGCCCAGCGGCCATGTACCGCAATGCCCCGCCACAAAGCCACTGCCGCCAATGGGAGCGCAAGCAGCAGGCCAATGACATGGACATCATGGCCCAGCCATCCCCCCGATGCGGCAAGCATCGTCAACAGCAGCGATCCGGCGAGGCAATGCAACAGGCACAGCGCCGACAGCAGCATCGCCGATTTGTCGAGAAGGTGGGAAAC
>JBMOFG010000076.1:0-7681 GCA_049314415.1 Polymorphobacter sp. | reverse complement strand
TAAGACCAGCATCGCGCGGCTGCTCGCCGAAGCAGTGGGCCAGCGTTTCGTCGGCATTTCGGCGGTATTTTCGGGCGTCGCCGAACTGAAGAAGCTGTTCGCCGAAGCGCGCGAGGCGGCTCGGGGGTCGTCAGGGGGTGTCGGTCAGAAGACCTTGCTGTTCGTTGATGAAATTCACCGTTTCAATCGCGCCCAGCAGGATGGTTTTCTCGGTGTCGTCGAGGACGGCACCGTGACGCTCGTCGGTGCGACCACCGAGAATCCCAGCTTCGAACTGAACGCCGCTATTCTCAGCCGCGCGCAGGTGCTGATCGTGCGGCGGCTTGACGAAGCGGCGCTTGCCGAATTGCTCGATCGTGCCGAAGCCAGTGAGGGCCGGCCGTTGCCGCTGACCGCCGCGGCGCGGGCCGCGCTCATCGCTTCGGCGGATGGTGACGGGCGCTTCCTGCTCAATCAGGTCGAGCAGCTTTTTGCGGTGAAGCTGGCAGAGTCGCTCGATCCCGCAGGGCTGGCGGCGCTGTTGCACCGGCGCATGCCGGTCTATGACAAGGACCGCGAAGGGCATTACGGGCTGATTTCGGCGCTGCACAAGGCGCTGCGCGGGTCGGACCCCGATGCGGCGCTCTATTATCTCGAACGGATGCTCACGGCAGGGGAAGAGCCGCTCTATCTGCTCCGCCGCCTCGTGCGCTTTGCCAGCGAGGATATCGGCATGGCAGATTCGAACGCGCTTGTGGTAACGCTGGCGGCCAAGGATGCCTATGATTTCCTAGGCTCGCCCGAAGGCGACCTCGCCATTGCGCACGCCTGTATCTACCTTGCGACCGCGCCTAAATCCAATGCCGCTTATCGCGCCCACAAGGTCGCAGCCAAGGCGGCGGTAGCGACAGGCTCGCTGCCCCCGCCAGCGCACATCCTCAACGCGCCGACGCGGATGATGAAGGAACTCGGCTTCGGCAAGGGCTATGCCTATGACCATGACGAAGCCGATGGCTTTTCCGGCGCCGATTACTGGCCCGAAGGTATGACGGCCGAAACCTTCTACCGTCCGACCCCGCGCGGTCAGGAGGCGCGAATCGGGGAGCGTCTAGTCGAATGGGCCCGACGTCGCGAAGAACGACGGCGGGTCGGGGGCGAATGAGCCGCGCCGAGCGGGACGGCAAGCCGTTCACCCGCTTCGTCGGCATCGACTGGTCGGGCGCGGTCGGCAGCCGCCACCCGTCGGTGCAGGTGGCGCTTTGTGACGCTGGCCGTGAGGCGCCATTCCTGGTGTTGCCGCCCTCGGGCGTCTGGTCGCGGGCCGGGGTGCTCGACTGGCTGGGCGGCCTGTCGGGCGATGTTGTCGTCGGCCTGGACGCCGGCTTCGGCTTTGCTGCGGTGCCGCCTTTCACCGGCCCGGCGCGGGCGCTGTGGGCGGAGATTGATGCAGTCGCAGCGGGTGATGCCGATCTGGGTGGCCACAGCTTCATTGCCCATCGGCGCGACAGTTTCTGGCTCGGCGCTGCTGATGGTCCGCGCCATCTGCGCGCGCATCTGCGGGTCACCGAACAGGTTTATGCCGCCTCGCGGCTGGGCGTGCCGACGTCTAATTTCGTGCTGCTCGGCGCGTCGCAGGTCGGCAAGGCGACGCTCAGCGCGATGCGGCTGCTGAACCGGCTCGGCTGGCCGGTGTGGCCGTTCGATCCGCTGCCCGCCACTGGGCCGGTAATCCTCGAAATCTACGCTCAGGCTTTTGCCCGCATGGGCGGCGTGCGCGGCAAGTTGCGCGACCGGGCAGCGCTTGATGGCGTGCTCGCGGTGCTTGGCAGTGCGCCAATGCCGACGGGCTTTGCCGACATATTCCCCGATCATGTCGGTGACGCGCTGGTCACTGCCGCTGGCTTGCGCGCCATTGCCGCGCAGTCGCACTGGTGGCAGCCTGCGGCGCTGACTCCGGCTGTGGCGCTGACCGAAGGCTGGACGTTCGGCGTGATTGGCCCGGCCGATTTGGTAAATGTACCCGCGCCGCGCTAAGGGGTCACAATGCTCTCGTTGTCCGCCTTTCCGCCTTTGCTGCTTGTTGCCGTAGGCGGCGGGATGGGGGCAATGCTCCGCTATATCGTTGGGCAATGGACGGCAGCCAATTTCGGCGCCGGCTTTCCGCTCGGCACTTGGGTCGTCAACATCGTCGGCGGGCTCGCCATGGGCCTGCTTGTGGCGACGCTGGCGCGTGCCGCCGAGGCGGAGCCTTTGCGGTTGCTGCTCGGTGTCGGCGTGCTTGGCGGCTTCACCACCTTTTCGGCCTTTTCGCTGGATCTGTTCACCATGATCAACCGCGGCGATATCGGGCTTGCCGCCGCTTATGCGATATCGTCGGTCGCCGGCGGGGTGATCGCGTTGATGGCCGGGCTTTATCTAGGACGTAACTGATGCCGACACAGATCATCGCCGATGACGACGATGGCATAAGGCTCGATCGCTGGTTCCAGCGCCATGTGCCCGATACCAGCTTCAACATCGTTTCGCGCTGGGCACGCACCGGTGCCATCCGGCTCGACGGTGCCAAAGCGGCGCCGGGGGACCGGATCGCTGCCGGCCAGACGCTGGTATGGCCCGATGTGTTGCCGGCAACCGCCGCGCCGCGCCTGGTGGCGCGCGAACGCGAACCGCTCAGCCAGGCGCAGATCGATTATGTGCGCGGCTTGGTCATCCACATCGACAAGCATGCCATCGTAATCAACAAGCCGCCGGGGCTGGCGACGCAGGGCGGGATCGGCATCACGACCCATGTCGACGGCCTGCTCGATGCGCTGCAGTATGAGATGACGACCCGACCCAAGCTGGTGCACCGGCTCGACAAGGATACGTCGGGTGTGCTGCTGCTCGCCCGCACGGCGCGGGCGGCGGCGTTTTTTTCGAAATCCTTTTCCAGCCGCGATGCGAAAAAGACCTATTGGGGGCTGACTATCGATGTGCCAAAGGTTGCTATTGGCGATATCGATGCGCCGCTGTCGAAGCAGCCGGGCAGCGGCGGCGAAAAGATGCACGTCGACACCGAAACCGGGCTGAAATCGAAGACCCGCTACCGCGTCATCGACAAGGCCGGGGCACGCGCCGCCTGGGTGGAGTTTTCGCCCCTGACCGGGCGCACCCACCAGATCCGCGTTCATGCTGCCGCGATCGGCCATCCACTCGTCGGCGATGCCAAATATGGCGGCAAGGAAGCGTTCCTGACTGGGGGCATCAGCCGCAAGCTGCACCTGCACGCCCGCCGGCTGGTCATTGATGCCCCCGATAGCGGCAAGGTCGATGTGACGGCGGATTTGCCGGCGCACATGGTCGAATCCTTCACCATGCTGGGCTTTGACATGGACTTGGGCGTGCCGCTGCCGCCGCTGCCGCCGTTGCCGCCCAAGCCCAAGTCACGCCGCCTGTCATCAGCAACGAGCGGCAACCGGCGCGGGGAGCGGCGTTCGCGCGGGAGCAGTTAGGCGCGCCCCGAGATCAGCGTTGCCCCTGTTGGTCGAGCGCGGCAGCGGCGACAAGGACGGTAAGCCCGATATGGCGCATGAAATTCTCCTGTGCAGCCCGGCCTAATTCAACCGTGCGATGGCTTCGCGCACCAGCCCGATACGGTCCTGGCCGAAATACATGTCGGTGCCGCCGACATAGAAGGTCGGGGTGCCGAAGCCGCCGCGTGCGATGATTTCATCGGTATTGGCTCGCAACCGGGCCTTGAGTTCGGGGCTGTCGGCCGCGGCAAGCGTGCCGGCGGGGTCGAGACCGGCGGCGGCACAGGCTTCGGCGAGCACGCTCGGATCGGTAATGTCGCGATCTTCGCCCCAATACAGCTGGAACACTCGCCGAGCAAAAGCCTCGGCACAGCCGGCATCGTCGGCCAGAATGCAGGCTCGCATGGCGCGTGCCGAATTGATCGGGAAGATACGCGGGGGGAAGGTGATGGCCAGACCGGAGCGGCGGATCCAGTCCTGCATGTCCTTCCAGCCATATAGCGTCTTGGGGTGCGCCGCCGCTTCGCGCATTGCATAGACCCCCGGGTTGACGCTGTTGAACACGCCGCCGACAAGGAAAGGGCGGTAGCGGATGTCGAAACCGTCAGCCGCAGCTGCGGCTACCAGCGCTTCGAGACCGAGATAGGTCCATGGGCTGGAGCAATCGAAGAAGAATTCGACGCTGTTGATCATGTCTGGCTGCGTCATTCTTGCCTTCCGCCGGGCCCGGGCCTTGTGGCCATTGTGGAGTTGCACCATCTCGTTACGATGGTGCCATGATAATCAGGACATTCGCATGAAGCGCAACCGGCTTTTCGCGCCGCTGGCGGCGTTGCTGCTGGTTGCGGCGGCCCCTGTCATGTCACCCCTCACGGCCCCTGGCTTCGGGAAACAGATCGCCGCAGCCGCTGCGTTGCTCGATGACAACCGTGTCAATGAAGCGCTCAACACGCTCGATACCATTTTGCTAGCGACCGAATTGCCGATGGAGCGCGGTCAGATCGAGGCACTGCGCAGTTTTGCGCTGGCCCGGCTCAACCGCATTCCTGAAGCGCATAAGGCCATCGAAGCCGGGGTGGCAAGCAATCCCGATCCCTCGCTGCTGCTGTTGCGGCAATTATTCCTGCTGCGCGCCTTTGACGGCGATGCCGCGGGTGCCGCCGATACCATACAGTTGATCGCCGCGAGCAGCCCCGATCAGCTCAAGCAGCTGCCTACCGAGGTGATCACCGATGTAATGGGCGCCATCCGCAATGACGCGAACCGCAGCTACGAGTTGGACTACGCGCTTAACGCTGCCAATTGGCAGCCCGTTGATGCCACGCTGGAAGATATTGACCGGCTGCGCCTGCGCCTCATCATGGCGCTGGTGAAGCGTGACCGGCTCGATGATGCGCGCCCTGTGTTCGATGCGGTGCTCAGCCCGGTGGTGTTGGCGCGCCTCGGCATCGACCGGCGCTTCACACCGCTCTGGCCCCAAGTGGAAAAACGGCTGGGGCCGGGGGCAGATATCGCCGATGCCGCCGCCGTTGCTGCGGCCAAGGCGCGCTTCGATGCGGCGCCGGCTTCGCTGGTCGCGCGGCTTGGTTACGCCGAAGCGCTCAACATTGCCTCGCGCGAGGCCGAGGCCGCGCCCTTGCTCGATGTTGCCACGACCCCCGCGGCGCTGGCGGCGCTGACCGAGCGCGAGGGGTGGCTGGTCAATCTCCACGCCGCGCTGCTGGGCGATCTGGGCCAGATCGATGCCGCGCTGGCGCGTTACGCCGCGCTCATCGCGACGCCGGTCAATGGCCGCAGCGCCATGGTGGCAACAATGCTCAACGCCGCGCTGTTCGCCGAAAGCGTCGATCGCCCCGACGCGGCGCTGGCGGCGGCAGCAGCGGCCGAAGCCGGGCCGGGCGGCCGCAATGATTATGTCAAACTCTACCTCGCGCAGGTGCGCAGTTGTGTGCTGCAACAACAGGGCAAGCCCGCCGAAGCGCTGACCGCAGCGGCGTCGCTGCTGGCCAAGCCTGGGGATAATGATGATGCCTATCTGGCGGCAATGGTCTGCCTTGGGCGCAAGGATGCTGCAGCAAAGGCCATCATCGCGCGGCTTGATAACCCGGATACCCGGCTGGAAATGCTGTTCGAGCTCCAGCCTTTTCTCATTGCCGAGCGGGCCGTGGTGCGCGGCGCTCGCGAACGCGCCGGTCTGCGGGCGCTCAAGGCGCGCCCCGATGTCAGGGCGGCCTTCCTCAAATGGGGGCGGGACTTGCCGGCGGCGGTGTCGCCACCGCGCTAAACCGGTGTTGCCACCGCGCTGAATGGCTTGGTGTTCAGCCCGGATGGGCGGCGCGCCAGGCCTTTACCGCGGCCAGCGTCTGCTCGACATGGCCTTTGTAGCTGAGGTTGCTGTGTACAAAGGCAATCGTGCCGTCCGGGGCAATGACATAGGAAGTGCGGTTCGACTTGGCGACGAGCGGCATCAGCTTGACATCATAATCGGCAATGACCTTGGCGCTGGCGGCGGCAACGGCGAATTTGTTGCGGCAGGCTTCGGCCGAAAAACGGTTGAGCGTGGCGATATCATCGGCCGAAACGCCTATGACGGTGGCGCCAAGCGCGGTGAAGCTGTCGGTTGCTTCGGCAAACTCATGCGCTTCAGCGGTGCAGCCGGTGGTGAAGGCAGCGGGGAAGAAATAGAGGACGACCGGGCCTTTCTTCAGCGCGGCGGCAAGGTTGAAGGACATTGGCGTGCCGGCAAGGCTGGCCTGTGTGGTGAAATCGGGGGCAGTGGCGCCCACCGGTAGCGCGGCAAGGCCAGGTGCGGCCACGCCAAGCGCCAGGAAAGCAGCAGGAATCAGGGGTAAAATGCGCATTTCGGGTCCTTTGCGATACAGCCACGGCGGGGTGGCGTGGCTGCCAGGTGGCAAGAATCGGGGGCTAATCGCATAAAATGGTCAGTGGCAGGCCCGTAAGATCACAAAGAATGCGCTGTTATGGCCCGAAAAGCCAGTGGCTGCGACATCATGGGGGTACGTGCGCAGCCTGCAACTGCCGCCGTTGCTGCTTACCGATCAGCCATAAGCAATGCGTCTTGGGATTATTTCCCCGGCAGCTTCTGCTGGAACCCGACGAACTCGCTGTAGCGGTCGGACAGCAGCGCCAGCCGGGCATGGACTTTCGCTGTGCCGATGCGGCGCATGACATCATCGGCAAGCAGGTTGAGCAACGACGCCAGCGCCGTATCCATGTCCCAGAAATGCCCCAGGCTGACTTCAGCGGCGAGGATGTGCGGGGTCAGGTCGCGCGCCCAGGGGCAATAGGGGTCGGTGACCACCAGCACCGGCACGCCCGCCGCCACGGCGCGTTCGGCGAGCAGGCGAAAATGCCGCGAATAGCGGCGGATATCGACCAGCACGAACACGTCGCTCGGGCTCGCCTCGAGCACTTCGGCGTACAGCCCCGAGCCGCCATCAAGGCTGTGCACGCCGGGGCGCACATAAAGCAACTGGTGGGCGAAGCCCGCGGCCAGCCCGCGTTCGCTCTGGAAGCCCGCGACATAGACATTGGGCGCGGTGGCGAGCAGCGCGACGATCGCCGCCCATTCGGGGGTCTGCGCGAGGCGATAGACATCGGCGATTGCCGCGGTTTCGGCCTTCAGCCGCGAATCGGGACCGGCACCGACCTTGGGCGGCAACAGCCAGGGCGCGTCGCCCAGTTCGCCGCGCAGATCGTCCTTCAACGCTGCCAGTCCCGAATAGCCCATGGATTTGAGGAAGCGCGACACCGTCATCGCCGAAACGCCGACGCGCTGGCCGATTGAAGCGGCGGTTTCGAACGGAATGCTCGCCATATTGTCGAGCAGCCAGCCGGCAATCATCCGTTCGGCGACGGTGAACCGGTCATAGCGTTCGCGCAGTTGCTGGACGACCTTGTTCGACATGTTGCAGGGCTAACATGGGCGGTGCATTGGGGGAAGTGCACCACCGGAGCGCCGACCATGGACATTCGCCTGCCCTATCTGATCTTCCTTGGCGCGGTGGTGTCGGTGCGCGATGCCAAGACGGGTCTGGGGGTGCGCGACTGGCGGCCCGATGCCTGTGCCGGGCAATGGCGGCTGCCGGGCTGCGCGGTCGATCTGGGCCTGCCCGACCTTGATCCTGTCGCAGCGGTGGCAGCAGGGGCGCGCAGCCTGTTGATCGGCG
>JBMOFG010000075.1:0-7684 GCA_049314415.1 Polymorphobacter sp. | reverse complement strand
GCCGTCGATTGACCGTATCAGCCTTGGCGTTCTTTCTGACCCGGCGCTGATTGTCGTGGGGGATACTGCCGTTGCCGCCAATGCCGATGCGCGGCGGCTTTTTGGCGAGCGCATTGCCGGCAGTGACTTGCGGTTGACATTGCGCCACCCCGTCGTGCTCGACGCGGTAGCCGAAACGCGCCAGACCGGCCAAACGGTCGATCGCGAAATCGCCGGTTTGGGCAGTGGTAATGTCGGTAACAGCGCGTGGCGGATGCGCAGCGTCGATGCCGGCGACAGCCGGGTGCTGGTCATTTTTGACGATATCACCCAAGCCAGGCTGACCGAGCGGATGCGCGTCGATTTTGTTGCCAACGCCAGTCATGAATTGCGGACGCCACTGGCAACATTGTCAGGCTTCATCGAGACGTTGCAGGGCCCGGCGGCCGAAGATGAACCCGCGCGGCGGCGCTTTCTGGATATCATGGCGCACGAAGCGGCGCGCATGTCGCGTCTGATCGATGATCTTTTGTCCTTGTCGCGGATCGAGCTCGACAAACATGTCCGTCCGGTCATGCGGCTCGATCTCGGCGCCGTTATCGCCGATGTCGGCAAGACCTTGGCGATGCGACTCGAAAGCGACGAGCGTCAACTCATCATCGATGAACCGGCTCCCTTGCCGCCGGTGATCGGCGATCGTGATCAGTTGCTGCAGGTGCTGCACAATCTCGTCTCCAACGCGCTCAAATATGGGCGGAGTGGTACACCGATAACGGTGAGGGCGGTCGCTGAGCCGGCGCTGCCAGGCGGCCAGCCGATGGTCCGGTTGACGGTATGCGACCAGGGTGAGGGCATCGCTGCGGAGCATCTGCCGCGATTGACCGAACGCTTCTACCGCGTCGATTCGGTTCGTTCGCGGACCATGGGCGGTACCGGACTGGGCCTCGCCATCGTCAAGCACATCGTCGAACGCCATCGCGGCGTGCTGGAAATTACCAGCGTTCTTGGCGAGGGCAGCAGCATCTCATTTACCTTGCCGCAAGCGGCTGTTTTGCAGATATAATATTTTGTGTGACACCGGTTTCGGCCATTGTCATAAAAATGTAGTATAATTGTCATAAAATACGAACCCGCGGACGGTACCGTAAATAATGGTGTTCCCGCCGATGAGATTCGACATTGCCCGGTCGCTGTCCGGTGCGCGCCGTGTTGGCGTGCTTGTGGCGTGTGTGTTGCTGGCGGCGTGCAGCGATGACAGCCGGACCCAGATCCGCATCGTCGGCTCCTCGACAGTTTATCCGTTCACCGCCGCGGTTGCCGAACAGTTCAAGCGCACTTGGCCGCAATTCGATGCACCGATCGTCGAAGCAACCGGCACCGGCGGCGGCATCAAGCTGTTTTGTGCCGGGGTTGGCCAACAATATCCCGATATCGCCAACGCCTCGCGCCGCATCAAGGCAAGTGAACTTGCGGATTGCGCACGACATGGCGTTTCTGGAATTATCGAACTGCAGATCGGGCTGGACGGATTGGTGGTCGCGCAGTCGCGCCAGGGCAATTTCCCCGGCGTCACCGAGCGCGATATTTACCGGGCGTTGGCAGCCGACCCCTTTGGCCGCGGCCCGAACCGGGCGCGCACCTGGGCCGATGTCAATCCGGCCTTGCCGCCAACACCGATCCTTGTCATCGGCCCGCCGCCGACATCGGGGACGCGCGACAGTTTCAACGACCTTTACCTGAGCAAAGGCTGCGAGACCGAGCCGGCGATGCGACTGCTCAAGCTCCATGACGATGCCCGCTTCAAGACGATCTGCAACAAGCTGCGCGAGGATGGCCCATTCATCGAGGGGGGTGAAAACGACAATCTCATCGTCCAGAAAATTGCCGCGAACCCGCGCGCCATCGGCGTCTTTGGCTATTCCTTTCTCGAGGAAAATCTTGATCGCCTGAAGGACGTGCCGTTGGGCGGCGTCGAGGCGACATATGATAATATAGCGTCATTCCGATATCCGGCGTCGCGGGCTCTGTACCTGTACGTCAAGACCCAGCACGTGCGGGCGGTGCATGGCCTGCGCGAATTCCTGCTCGAATACAGCAAGGATTCGGCCTGGGGACGGCGCGGCTACCTTTCGCGTCGTGGTCTTGTGGCATCGCCCGATGCAAGCCGTGCCGCCAATGCGGCAATTGCGGCAAACCTCACTCCGATCGATCCGGCAACGCTGTGACCGGGCTGGCCCCCATGGTGCTCGCTGTGCTGGCGCTGGCGATGCTCAGCTTCTGGATCGCGCGGCAACGCGGTATGGCGATGCGCCGCGGCCTGATTGTCCGTATCGGTACGGTGCATTCGCTGCCGGTCTATCACGGATTATATGTCGCGCTGACAGCGCTGCTGCCGGCGGTGCTGGTACTGGCGGGCTGGGCAATCGTCAAAGAACGCCTGATCGCCGATCATGTCATCGCTGCGGTGCCGGCGGCTGTCAGGCCGGTCAGCGAGATCGATCGCGGCGCCTTCATGAACGACGTCCGCGGGTTGGCGAACAACGCGATGGAGGCGGCATTCAATCCGGCGGCAACCGCCGTGGCGCCGCTATATCGCACCACCAGCGAGACTTTCGACCTGACGGCGGGGCTTGTTGCCCTGGTGCTGTTGGCAGTTGGCGGTGTTTGGGCCTTTTCGCGTTTGGGCCCGGATTTCCGGGCGCGCTCTCATGTTGAATCGATGGTGCGATGGCTATTGATCCTGGCATCAACGGTGGCGATCATGACGACCTTTGGGATCGTGCTGTCGTTGCTGTTCGAATCGTGGCGGTTCTTCGAAATCGTTCCGGCCGCGGAATTCCTGTTCGGCACGCACTGGTCGCCGCAAACCGCGATCCGCAGTGATCAGGTCGGATCATCGGGCGCGTTCGGCGCGGTTCCGTTGTTCTGGGGAACGATCTTTATCGGCGCGATCATAGCGATGCTCGTCGCGGTGCCGCTCGGGCTGATGGCGGCGATCTATCTCACGCAATATGCCGATGCCCGGGTGCGGCGGGTGCTCAAGCCGATGCTTGAACTGCTCGCCGGGGTGCCGACGGTTGTCTATGGCTTTTTCGCCGCGCTGATCGTGGCGCCGGCGGTGCGCGATTTCGGCGTTTGGCTTGGTATCAGCAATGCCTCGGGCGAAAGCGCGCTTGCCGCGGGGCTGGTGATGGGCATCATGATCATCCCCTTCGTGTCGTCGATGGCCGATGACGCATTGATGGCAGTGCCTGCCGACATGCGCGACGGCAGTTATGCGATGGGCGCCACACGCTCAGAAACCGTCACCCGCGTGCTGGTGCCGGCGGCGCTGCCGGGCATCACCGGCGGCGTGCTGCTCGCCATCAGTCGCGCGATTGGCGAAACCATGATTGTCGTGATGGCGGCAGGGCTGGCGGCAAAACTGACGATCAATCCGTTCGACAGCGTAACAACCGTCAGCGCCCAGATTGTCGCGCTGTTGACCGGCGATCAGGAGTTCGACAGCGCAAAGACTTTGTCGGCCTTTGCGCTGGGGCTGGTGCTGTTTGTTATCACCCTGCTGCTCAACATCTATGCGCTGTCTGTGGTTCGCAAATATCGCGAGGCCTATGAATGACGGCGACCAGCGGCCCGCTTCGCGCCCCGACCGACTGGACGGCGCCTAAGATGCAGGCGCGCGTCGTCGCCCGCTATCGCCGCGAACGGCTCTTCCGGCTGGCGGGGCTGGGGTCGCTGTGCCTCGCCGGGTTGTTTCTTGCCTTCCTTTTGTTCACGATCGTGCGCACCGGGTGGAGCGGTTTTCGACATAGCGAAGTATCGGTGACGGTGGTGTTCGACGCGCAGGCGCTGGGGATCGACCCGGATGTGGCGCGGGGGCCGGGCGGGGTGGAAGCAATCCGCCGTGCCGATTTTAACGCGCTCATGCAGCGTAGCGCCGCGGCACAACTCGGCCCGGCCGCCGATGTCGTGTCGGAAGGCGCCTGGCTCGATCTGCGTGCTGCAGTGCTCGCCGACCGGGCGGTGCTCGGCCAGACGCGCACGTTGTGGGTGCCGGTACGCAGCAGCATCGATCTGCTTGCCAAGGGCAAGTTCGACGAAAATGAGGCCGAGGTGACGCGCGGGGTCAGCAATGAGGATATCAGCGATTATCACTACTTAAAGGCGCGCGGTCTGATCCGCACCGATTTCAACGAGATTTTTGTCTCCGCCGCCAATTCCACCGACCCGGAACTTGCTGGTATCTGGGGGGCTGCGCTGGGTTCGCTGCTGACCTTGCTGGTGACTATCGGCGCGGCTTTTCCGGTCGGTGTGCTCGCAGCGGTGTGGCTGGAAGAGTTTGCCGGGCGCAGCCGTTGGACCGATTTCGTCGAAGTGTCGATCAGCAATCTGGCCGCTGTGCCTTCGATCATCTTCGGGTTGCTTGGGCTCGCTGTTTTCCTCAACTTCTTCAATATGCCGCGCTCGGCACCCATTGTCGGTGGCTTGACGTTGGCGTTGATGACCCTGCCGGTCATCGTGATCACCGCACGGGCTGCCATTCGCGCCGTGCCGCGATCGGTGCGTGATGCCGCACTGGGCATTGGTGCTTCGCCGTTTCAGGTTGTGGCGCACCATGTCCTGCCGCTGGCGCTGCCGGGAATCATGACCGGCTCGATCATCGGCATGGCGCGTGCTCTGGGTGAAACTGCACCACTGCTGCTCATCGGCATGCGGGCCTTTGTCGCTGATGCGCCGACGGGGCTGACCTCATCGGCGACGGTGCTTCCGGTGCAGATCTTCTTATGGTCCGATGATGCGCAGCGTGGGTTTGTCGAAAAAACTTCGGCGGCGATCATGGTGCTGCTGGTTATCTTGCTGCTGATGAGCAGCGTCGCAATCTATTTGCGCAACCGCTTCGAGAACCGCGCATGACCAAACCCTCTCCCAAGCTGTCCGCCCGCAATCTCAACGTGTTTTACGGCGCGAAACAGGCGATCAAGAATGTTTCGATCGATATCTCGCGCGAACATGTCACGGCATTGATCGGCCCGTCCGGGTGCGGCAAATCTACCTTTCTGCGCTGTTTCAACCGCATGAATGACGCGATCGAAAATGCTCGGGTCACTGGCGAGATTCGGCTCGATGGTCGCGATATCAACGGCGCCGACATGGATGTCGTGCAGCTCCGCGCCCGGGTCGGGATGGTGTTTCAAAAGCCCAATCCCTTTCCGAAATCCATCTATGAAAATGTCGCCTATGGCCCGCGCATCCATGGCCTCGCCTCGGGGCGTGCCGAGATGGACCGGCTGGTGGAGGACGCACTGCGCCGGGCCGGCCTGTGGGACGAGGTGCGTGACCGGCTGGCTGACAGCGGCACGATTTTGTCGGGCGGGCAGCAGCAAAGATTGTGCATTGCCCGAGCGATCGCCGTTGATCCCGAAGTCATTCTGATGGACGAGCCCTGTTCGGCGCTCGATCCTGTCGCCACCGCCAAGATCGAGGAACTGATCGATGATCTTCGGGGTCGCTATGCCATTGTCATCGTCACACACAACATGCAGCAGGCCGCCCGTGTCAGCCAGCGCACGGCGTTTTTCCATATGGGTGCCATGATCGAATATGGCGAAACCTCGACGCTGTTCACCAATCCAGTCCAGGCGCGGACCAAGGATTACATCACCGGCCGCTACGGCTGACAGGGACGTTCCAGATGGCTGATAACACCGCGCATACCGTCAAATCCTTCGACGAGGATATTGCCCAGCTGCGCACCATCATCTCGCGGATGGGCGGGCTGTGCGAAGTCCAGATCGGTGCTGCGGTTGATGCGCTGGTGACGCGCAATGTCGATGCGGCGCGGCAGGTGGTGGAGGATGACAAGCGGATCGACGCGCTGGAGGCCGAAGCCGAAGCATTGGCGGTGCGTATCATCGCCCTTCGTGCGCCGCTGGCGGGGGACCTGCGCGAAATAGTAGCGGCGATGAAGATCGCCGGCGTGCTCGAACGTATCGGCGATTATGCCAAGAATATTGCCAAGCGCGCTTCGGCACTGGCGCAGGCGCCGCCGATCGAGCCGGTCATCATCGTGCCGGAAATGGCGCGGGCGGTGATCGCGATGATCAAGGACGTGCTCGATGCCTTTGTCGACCGCGACGCCGTGCTGGCGCGCGCGGTGACCGAGCGCGATCGCCGGGTCGATGATTTCTACAACAGCCTGTTTCGTTCGCTGCTGACCTTCATGATGGAAAACCCACAGTATATCACGCCATCGACCCATCTGTTGTTCGTCGCCAAGAACCTCGAACGCATTGGCGACCATGCCACTTCGGTGGGCGAAATGGTCCATTTTGCCGTCACCGGGGATCACATCGTCGATCGCCCCAAGACCGATGATACTTCGACCTTTGCCAACCGCACCTGACCCCATCCGCCACCGGAGATAGCCTGATGCGACCCAAGATCCTGCTTGTTGAAGACGATGCGAGCCTGGTTGAGCTGATAAGCTACAACCTGGAAAAAGAAGGCTTTGACGTCATCCGTACCGATGATGGCGAGGAAGCCCTGGTGCTCGCCCAGGAGGAAAAGCCCGACCTTATCATTCTCGACTGGATGATCGCCAACCTGTCGGGGATCGAAGTCTGCCGCCGCCTGCGCCGGGCGCCGCTGACCGCCAATCTGCCGATTGTCATGCTGACGGCGCGGGCCGAGGAGGCCGATCGCATTCGCGGGCTCGAAACCGGTGCCGATGATTATGTCACCAAGCCGTTCAGCCCGCGCGAACTCGTTGCCCGTGTGCGCGCCGTGCTGCGCAGGCTGCGCCCGGCACTGTCGGGTGGCAATCTCGATTACGCCGGTATCAGCATGGACACATCGGCGCATAAGGTCACGCGCGATGGCAGCACCGTCTCGCTCGGGCCGACCGAGTTTCGCCTTTTGCGGCATTTTCTGGAACATCCCGGCCGGGTGTTCAGCCGCGAACAATTGCTTGATGCCGTTTGGGGCCGCGATGTCTATGTCGAGCAGCGCACTGTCGACGTGCATATCCGCCGCCTGCGCAAGGCGGTGAACGCCACCGACAGTGGCAAGGAACTGCCCGATGTCATCCGCACGGTGCGTTCCGCGGGCTATGCGCTCGACGCGGCGCCGGTGCCGACCTGACGCTGCCGGATTTGATATTGCAAGTCTGACATGACTGCCGATTCGCACTCTTTGCGAAGCGGCCGACACCGGGTAGAGGCTTGCTCTCAACCAGTGGGGCTGCTTGCAATGACTTTGCGTTTTGATGATCGTGTCGCCATCGTTACCGGAGCCGGTGGTGGCCTTGGCCGCGCCTATGCGCTTGATCTGGCTCGGCGCGGTGCCAAGGTGGTGGTCAACGATCTTGGTGGCGCCCGCGACGGTTCGGGCAGTTCGCTGTCGGCGGCGCAGACGGTTGTCGACGAAATCACTGCCCTGGGCGGCGAAGCCATGGCCAATGGCGCCAGCGTCACCGACGCCGCTGCGGTTGAAAAGATGATTGCGGTCGTCAAGGAACGCTGGGGCCGCATCGACATCCTGATCAACAACGCCGGCATCCTGCGCGACAAGACCTTCGTGAAGATGAGCCATGACGATTTCCGCCAGGTGCTCGATGTCCATCTGATGGGCAGCGTCAACTGCACCAAGGCGGTGTGGGAGATCATGCGCGAACAGGCCTATGGCCGCATCCTGATGACAACCTCGT
>JBMOFG010000074.1:0-7767 GCA_049314415.1 Polymorphobacter sp. | reverse complement strand
CGATCGCCGGCATCGGCAAGCGGGCGCAGCACGCCGAACCAAAGCGTGACGATGCCCACAAGGCCAGCCAAAAGAGCCAGTAACAGATGTTCGCGCGGGCTGCGGTCGCGCCACCAAGGCAAGATGAGCGCCATCATCGCGGTTGCACCACAAGGTCGACAAGCACGCGGCCACTGTCGTCGCGTGGTACACCCATGCGCGCCTTGACACCCGCCGCCTCGATCATGGCGGTGATGGCGGCCCGGTCACCGACATCGGGCGCGACGAGCACCGCCGACAACCCGTTTGGACCGGCATAATTGAGGCTGTCGAGGCTCACTCCCGGTCGGTCGCGCACCGCAGTGAGCAGTGGCGCCGCCAATGTCGTCAAGCCTGTACCGCCGCCCAGGCTGTCGAGCCGTGCCGCCACCTGGGCGCGGGCATCGCCGATGACGGTGTCGCGCGGCAGCACGGCGCGGGCGGCATCGGCGAGTTCACGCTCGGCATTGGCGGCGGCAAGATTGTGGCGCAGTATCGAAGTGGCGCTGGTGGCGAGTAATGTGCCGGCAATCGCCAGCGCGAAGACGGCAGCGCGGCGCAGCCGGACGGTATCGATCCGCCAGCGCCGCGGCCGGGCAAAGTCCCCTTGGCGCAGGTCGAGGCCGGCGGCGGCAAGCGCGGCCGGCAGGCCGGCGCACCAGGCATCGGGGTCCAGCGTCGTGACCGGGGTGTCACCGATAAGTAGCAATGCCAGATCGGATTCGGCCGCAAAGGCGCTTTCCTGTCCGCGCACCAGCCATTGGGCGCCATCGGCGAGAACGGCGACGCCGGTGGGGGGCGGGGGCAGCAGCAGCGTGGCCGGCACTATGCGGTCGGGGTCGATGCCGGCAGCAGCGAGTTCGGCCAGCCAGCCGGCCATCAGCGCCTTATCGACCAGCGCCAGCGGCCGCCGGGCGTCGCCGCGGCTGTCACCTATCGCGACATGGGTGGTATCGACCGGTGTCGCGCTGACATCGGCCGCGAGCAGGCGGGCAGCCACCACCGTCTGTGCCGGCGCCAATGGTGGCAACTCGACCCAGTGCAGCGCCACCGGCGCCCCCGGCACCACCGCGATGGTTTCGGCGGTCGTGGCCGGATCGGGTGATTCGGGCCAGCCGTCGCCACGCCGGGTGCTGCCATCGGCGGCCACTTGCAGCCACCATCGGTGGCCGTTATCGGGCAGGAACAGCAAGGTCCGGATCATTCGTCACCTGTCCAGCGTCGTGCGGCGATACGGGCGGGCGTTTGCCGCGCGTCGATCAACCCGGTTTCATGCAATTGCGTGGTGCCGACCGCGACGTCAAGATCGAGCGCGAACCAGCGGGTGGTGACGCGCGGCTGGTCGAGTACGTCGCCCGGCGGCGGCAGGTCGCGCAGCGTCGGGCTGTTCCAGAATTCGGCAATGGCGCTCCAGCCACCGGCGGGACGTTCGGCAATGACGCGCCGCGCCGCGTCGAGGCCGAGCGCTTCGCCATAGAACATCGCGATCAGTGGTGCCTGGTCGGGCAGCAATGTGTTGACGTTTATGGGCGACAGATCGGCAACTGGCAGCGCGCACAGCCAGGGCCGCAGCCGCGCGTAAAGTGCCGGGGTCATACCCTGCACGGCACGCAGTTCGCTGGCTTCGGCCATCAATGTGTTGGCGGCGCGATAGGGGCGCAGCGCGGCGCCATAGACAGCGTCTTCGGCGCCATCGGGGTTGGGGCGGTCATCGCTGTCGATCCAGTCGGCGGCGGACGCGGCGATGCGCCGGCCATCGCTGCGCGTGACGCCCTGCAGCACCATCAGGTTGACGAACTGTCCGATGGCGAGCGGCCGCGACACCAGCGCAGCGGGCGCCGTGCCGGTGACAAGGCTGTTGAGGTTGAAGCAGTTGCCGCCATCGGTAACCCGTGCCCGTGCCGTGCCCCCGGGCAGGGCTAGGGTAATGGGGCGGCCGTGCCAGCCGCCGGTTAATGTGGTGCGTTGCGGTGAGGCAGCGAGCAGATCATCAATGCGCACGCTGACCAGTTGTTCGCCGACTTCGGCAAAGCCGCGTGCCGTTTCAAGGCCGCCGGCGTTGCCGGTGAGCATGGTGGCGAGCCGGAGCCGGTCGAAAACCCCGACGGCGATGGCCCCCATGATGCCTACGAGGATAAGCACGGTGAGCAAGGCTGCGCCCGTTTCGCGGTGTGGGCGCAGTGGCAGCACCTCGTTATGGCACCTCATCGCGCGCTCCCGGGGCCGACCAGAAACACCTGATGCAGCGCTGGTAGGCCGGTCGCGGTGATGTCGATCGCCACGGCAGTGGGTATGCTGTCGCTGATCACGGGGTCCCAGCGGTCCTGCCATTGCCCTTGATGGTGGAAGCGCAGCGCCAGCGCTGTCACGCCTGTCAGCAGCACCGCGGGCGGATAGGCGGCGGCGCCATCGACCAACGGCCAGGCGCGGCGTTCGAGCCGGCCGTCGACGAGGCGATATTCGACGCGCTGCAATGATGCCCGTGCGGTGCCGCCGTCGTTGCGCCAACCGCGCCTGACAAGGATCAGCAGCGAATCGCCCTCGCGGCCGGTCAGCGCCGGGTGCGGCGAGCCGCGCGCGTCACGCCATGGCCGCGCCGCCGCCTGGCCGATATCGGCGGCCAGCAGCGCGCGGCTGCGGGTGACGGCTGCAAGTGTGTCGAGCCGTTCGCCGGTGCGGCCACGCGCATCGACGGCAAAGCTGAGCAGCGCGGCGGCGGCGGTCGAGAGCAGCGCGAACAGCAGGATGGCGATGAGCAGTTCGATCAGGGTGAAGCCGGCCTCGCGGTAATCCTGCGCCGCCTCACCGCATCTGGCCTTCATTGTCCGCGTCATGCGGCGCGCCTGACGACTGTAAGCGCCGCTGCGGTATCGCCATCGGGGCCGGCAACGCGGATTTCGATGCGTTGCAGGCGCGGATCAGGGGTGCGCTGCGTGTCGCGCGTCCAGCGCCAGTCGCGGCCGCCGTTGCGTTCGGTGCCACTTTGCCGACCGAAAGCCGGTGGCAGAGCCGCGATCATGACCTCCACGGCCTGGTTTCGGGCCACGATCGCGGCCAGAGTCTTGTCATCGAGGCGGGCTGCCGTGCCCGATGCCGAGCCCTGAAGGCGCAGCAAGGCGAGCGCGGCAAGGCTGAAGATTGCCAGTGCGACGAGCACTTCGACAAGGGTGAAGCCCTGTTGGAGACGCGATTTAGCGCGCATCGACCCGCACCTGCCCGGTATTGCTGACGGTTACAACGCTGCTGGCGCCATCGCGGCGCAGTATGATTTCGGCCGGCGTGGCCAATCCGGTTGCATCAAATTCCAGGGCCGCCCCGCCTTCGACTGCCGTCGTTGCGGCAACGCCGGTTGTCCAGCGGCGCGGCGCCAGCGCGCGTTCGGTAACCGGTGCCCAGTTTTCGCCGCGGCGCTGTTCAAAGCTATAGCCGGCGGCATCGAAGCGCACGCCGATGTTCAGACCGCCGATGATCGAGAGGTCGCGCGCCGCCACCAGCCGCGCCGCCAGCGCGGTGCCATCATCGGCGAGCCTGCCGCGCGGATCGGGCAGGGTGAGGACCACCGTCGCGGCCATCAGGCCGATGACGACGAGCACCACCAGCAGTTCGACCAGCGTGAAGCCGGCGTCGCGCGAGGGCCTATTTCCAGTTGCCGATATCGGCATTCTCGCCTGTCCCCCCGGGCGCGCCATCGGCGCCGAGCGAATAAATGTCGAAGGCGCCATGCTGCCCGGGCAGGGCATATTGATAGGGCTTGCCCCAGGGATCATCGGGCAGGCGCTTGAGATAGCCGCCGCGGCGGTAGCGATCAGGTTGCGCCAGCCCGGCGGGCGGAGTCTGCAATGCCGCCAGCCCTTCTTCGCTGCGCGGATAGGTGAACATATCGAGCCGATACATTTCCAGTCCCTGTTCGATCAGCGCGATATCAGCCTTGGCCTTTTCTACCATCGCCTTGTCGCGCGTTGGCAGCACGTTGACGATGACGACGGTGGCCAGCAGCCCGATGATGACGATGACGACCATCAGTTCGACAAGCGTGAAGCCGTCTTCATTTTTGCGGTCCATGGTCTTCCTCATTGGGCTGCAAGGGTGTCGAGTTGCAGGATTGGCAGCAGGATCGACAGCACGATGGCAGCAACGATGCCGCCCATCACGATGATCACGCCCGGTTCCAGCAACGACAACAGGGTGGCGGTGAAGGTGTCGAATTCGCGTTCGAGATAGTCGGCGGCGCGTTCGAGCATCAGGTCGAGCCGCCCCGAGCTTTCGCCGCCGGCCGCCATATAAACAAGCAGCGGCGGGAATACCCCCGATTTGCGCAGCGCCGCCGACAGGCTGCCGCCTTCGCGGATAGCGCTGACGATGTTTTCCGATGCGAGCCGCAGCGCGCGGTTGTTTACCGTAGCGGTCGTCAGCGCCAACCCTTCGATGATCGGCAGACGGCTGGCGATCATGGTGGCCAGTGTGCGCGCCAACCGCGCGGCGTGGAGATCGCGCAGCAAGCGTCCGAAAAACGGCAGGCGCAGCAGCCAAGAATCGAAGCGGAAGCGAAAGCCTTCATCCTGCATGGCGCGGTTGAACAGGAACGCCGCCGCAATCCCGCCGAGCAGCAGCAGCCACCAGAAGCTGGCGAGAAAGGCCGAAATGGCGATGACGATCCGGGTCAGCAGCGGCAGCGCCTGGCCGATATCTTCGAATTGTTCGACAACGCGCGGCACGACGAAGATCATCAGCGCGATGACGACAACGGTAGCCACTACCGCAAGCGCCGCCGGATAGGCGATGGCCGCGATGACTTTGCCGCGCACCGTCGCCTGGCGTTCCTGCAAATCGGCAAGGCGTTCGAGGATTTCGGGCAATGATCCGGCGCTCTCGCCTGCCGCGACCATGGCGCGGTACAGCGGCGGGAAGCTGCCGGGCTCCAGCCCCATCGCATCTGACAGGCGGCGGCCTTCGACCACGCCGGCATGGACATGGCCCAGAATGCGCTGGACATGCGCCGCCTCTGTCTGCCGCACGATGGTGCGCAGTGTTTCTTCAAGCGGCGCGACCTGCACCAGCGTCGCGACCTGACGGGTGAAAAGCGTCAACTGCTTGACATTGAGCTTGCGCGACAACCCGGGGCTGGCCAGCGGCGCGCCGCGTATGCGCGGGCCAGCGCTCTCGAGCCGGGTCGCGAACAGCTTGCGACCGAGCAGCGCGGCGCGCGCCGCATCGCTGTCGGCCGCATCGATCCGGCCCTGGCGCTCGCGCCCGGCCATATCGATGGCGCGGTAATGGAACTCAGCCATCAAGGCCTCCGCCGCGCATGACGCGCACGGCTTCCTCCGGCGTTGTCGTGCCGGCCTGCACCAGCGCGCGCGCCGCGGCGGCAAGCGGCGGCGATACCGCGCTCATCTCGGCGACGATGGCGCTTTCGTCGCCACCGTCAAGGATCAGCCGGCGGATCACGTCGGTGATGCGTACCGCTTCGAACACGCCGACCCGGCCCTTAAAGCCGCTGTGATTGCAGGCGTCGCAGCCGCCCGGCTCCCAATAGCGCGTGCCGACCGCCAGCCCAATCAGCGCGGCGACGGCGGCATCGGCCTGATGCTCGACGCGGCAGGCCGGGCACAGCCGCCGCACCAGCCGCTGCGCGATGACCGCGCGCAGGGTCGAGGCGAGCAGAAACGGTTCGATGCCCATGTCGCGCAGCCGGGTAATGGCGCCGGCGGCATCATTGGTGTGCACCGATGACAGTACGAGGTGGCCGGTCAATGACGCCTGAATGGCGATTTCGGCGGTCTCGCTGTCGCGGATTTCGCCGACCATGACCGTGTCGGGGTCCTGCCGCAATATGGCGCGCAAGCCGGCGGCGAACGACAGCCCGACCTTGGCATTGACCTGGGTCTGGCCGACGCCATCCACGGCATATTCAACCGGGTCCTCGACCGTCAGGATGTTGCGGCTGCCATCGTTGAGCAGCCGCAAACCGGCATAAAGCGAGGTCGTCTTTCCTGATCCCGTCGGCCCGGTGATCAGGACGATGCCATTTGGTTCGGCGAGCGCGCCGCGAAACAGCGCGTCGATGGCCGGTGGCATGCCGAGTGCGACCATGTCGATGCCGGCATTTTCCTTGTCCAGAAGCCGCAGTACGACGCGTTCACCGCCGCGGCTGGGCAGGGTGGAGACGCGGACATCGAGGCTCTTGCCGCCCAGCGTCAGGCCAATGCGGCCGTCCTGGGGCAGGCGACGCTCGGCAATGTCGAGCCGCGCCATGACCTTGATGCGGCTGACCACCATCGCGGCGACATTGGCGGGCAGGCGGTGGCGCTCGGTCAACTGGCCATCGGCGCGCATGCGGACGATCAGCGCGCTTTCATAAGGCTCGATATGGATGTCCGAGACGCCCTGGCGCGCCGCTTCGGCGATGAGGCCGTTGATCAGCCGGATGATCGGTGCTTCGTCCTGGGTGTCGAGCAGGTCTTCGGCGGAGGGGATATTGTCGACCAGCAGCCCAAGCGTGTCGCTGCCTTCCATGCTCGCCCCGGCGGTGAAGCCTTCGAGGGCGTAATTGTCCGACAACAGGCGGTCGAACTGCGCAGGTTCGACGGCAACAATGCTGATCGGCCGGCCAACCATGCGGCGTACTTCGGCCAGCACGCGCACGTCATCGCCGCGGCGCAGCCCAATGGCGACGCTGTCCGCGCTGGCCCCGGTCACCACGACGCCGAATTTCTTGGCGAACGGATAGGGCAGCAGCGGCAGCGGCGTCGCTTCGGCGGCAGGGGCGATGCTCTCGGTCATGGCGCCTTTGGTACCGGCAGTACCGGCGGCGCGGTGCGCAAATAGTCGCGCACCAGGGCATCGAGCGAGGTTACCTCGCTGCCGCCGCGTTCGATATCGGCGTCGCGGACATAGGTATAGCGCTCGGCAGCCAGTTTCTGGGCATCGGCGGCGCTGCGCACGATGGTCGGGCGGATGAACACCATCAAATTTGTCTTGGTCTTGCTGCGCGAGCGCGAGGTGAACAGCTCGCCAAGGCCCGGAATGTCGCCGAGCAGCGGCACTTTTTCAATCGTGCGGCGTTCGTTTTCGTCGATCAGACCGCCAAGTGCGATGATCTGGCCATCATCGATCGTCACCGTCGTGGTGATCTCGCGCTTGTTGAGCACCAGCTCGGGCGATGTCGTCGATACCGGCCCGGCGATCGAGCTGACTTCTTGGCGGATGGCCAGCTTGATGGTTCCGCCGGCGTTGATCTGCGGTTTCACTTCAAGCTGGATGCCGACATTCTGGCGCTGGATGGTGCGAAAGGCATTGTCGAAATTGTTGCTGAGCGCTTCGCCGGTCGAGATCGGAACGTCCTGGCCGACAAGGATTTTCGCCTGCTGGTTGTCGAGCGTCATGATCGACGGGGTTGACAGGACCTTCGATGCCGTATCGGCCTTCACGGCGTTGATGACAAAACCGAACACGGCATTGTTGCCAATGTCGCCGCCGAACCCGAAGGTGCCCCCGGTGGCGCCGAGCAGCGACTGTACTGCGGCATCGCGCAGCGCTGTCGTGGTTGTCGAGCCGCTGTCGAGCTTTTCGCCCGCCACCGCGCCGGCGACAGTGAGCAGATTGGGCGCGGCATTGCTGTAATTGGTTACCGAAAACGGGATGTTGCTGCCGCCGGTGCCGCTGAGCAGGAACTGCACCCCCAGGCGTTTGGCGGCGACATCGGAAATTTCGACGATGATCGCTTCGACAAGCACCTGTTCGCGGCGG
>JBMOFG010000073.1:0-7810 GCA_049314415.1 Polymorphobacter sp. | reverse complement strand
TGCCGGATCGGTGTTCCTGGGGCGCCATACGCCCGAAGCGGCGGGCGATTACCTCGCCGGGCCGAACCATGTGCTGCCGACCGGGCGCCGCTCGCGCTTTGCCTCGGGGTTGAGCGTTGTCGATTTCATGAAGCGCACGACGTTTCTGGATTGCGGGCCGGCCGGGCTCGCTGCCATCGGTCCGGCCGGCGCGGCGCTCGCCGATGCCGAAGGGCTGGCGGCGCATGCGGCATCGATCAGGCTGCGCTTGGGCTGACCCCGCAGACGGCGCGTTCGAACGCCGCCAGCACCGCCAGCGCGCCGGGGTCGCCAAAGGGCAAAAGCTGCATCAACAGCACGGCGCATTGCCCCGATGCCGGATCGAACCAGTAATAAGTGTTGCAGATGCCGGCCCAGCCGCAACTGCCGGCCGGCCGGCCGTTCGGCCCGGGGTCGGGATTGATCAGGAAACCCAGCCCCCAGCCCGGCACCATGCCAGGGAACCAGTCGACCTCCGCCGACAGCGCCGGCATTGTCGTCGGCATCTGCCCGGCGCGCAGCGGCCCGATCTGGTTGCGGGTCATGTCGGCCACCGTGGCGGGTTGCAAAAGGGTGGCGCCGTCGAGGCTGCCGCCATTGGCCAGCATCCGCACGAAGCGCATATAATCGGCCGCGGTGCCGACGAGGCCGCCACCGCCCGACAGAAACTCGCCCGCTCCGCCGCCTATATTGATCGGAAAGGGTATCAAAGCGCCATCTGGGCCACGCGCCATGTTCGGCACCAGCCGGCTCTTGTGCGCTTCCAGCCCGAACACAGTATCGATCATGCCTAACGGCCCGGTGATATGTGCAGCGATATAGGCATCAAGCGCCATCCCGCTTCCCGCCTCCACCGCGAGCCCTACCCAATCGGTGCTGATGCCATAGGCCCAGCCGTCGCCTGGATCGAACAGCAAGGGTGTGCGCAGACTGGCCAGCGTCCCAGGAACCGGCGGCGTGGTGCGCGCCCGAGCCATATCGGCGTGGACGAAATCATAGCCCAGGCCTGAGGTGTGGGTGAGGAGATGGCGCAAGGTGATCGGCCGCGCGGAGGGGCGCGTCTGCACCGCGCCATCATCGCCGAAGCCGGTAATGACGAGCGGCGCTGCTAGGTCGGGCAACAGGTCGCCGATTGGCGCATCAAGGCTGAGCTTGCCCGCTTCCACCAGCTGCATTGCCGCCACCGACACCACCGCCTTGGTCATCGATGCGAGCTGGAACACCGCATCATCGGCATGGCCGATGGCGATGGTTTCGGTCACGCCCGTGCGGTCGCCTACTATGGCGACCGCGCCCGGCACCCCGGCGACGGCAAGCGCTTCGGCAAGTGCGCTGGCGATGGTCATGGTGTCTCTCCCCTCGCGGACATGCGCCGCACAATCCCGCCCTTGCAAAAGGGGTCCGGGCCTCAGTCCCGGACCGTCGGCGGCAACGCTCAGTGCTTGAAGTGCCGCATGTTGGTGAACACCATTGCCAGCCCAAGTTCGTCCGCTGCTGCGATCACATCGGCATCGCGGATCGATCCGCCGGGCTGGATGATCGCGGTTGCGCCGGCTTCGGCGGCGGAAATCAGCCCGTCGGCAAAGGGGAAGAAGGCATCTGACGCAACCGCCGAGCCGATGGTGCGGGGCTGTGCCCAGCCGGCGGTGCGCGCTGCGTCGCCGGCCTTTACCGCAGCGATGCGGGTTGAATCGAGCCGGCTCATCTGGCCGGCGCCGATGCCGGCGGTGCTGCCGCCGCGGGCGTAGACGATGGCGTTGGATTTGACATGACGGGCGACAGTCCAGGCGAACAGCAGGTCGGTCCACTCCTGTTCATTGGGCGCGCGTTTCGTCACCACCTTGCAATCGGTGCGGGCTATGGCGCCATTGTCGCGGCTTTGCACCAGCATGCCGCCGCCGATCTGGCGCAGCGCGAGGCCGGCGCGGCGCGGATCGGGCAGGCCGCCGGTAAGCAACAGGCGCAGGTTCTTTTTCGCGGCGAACACCGCCAGCGCCGCATCATCGGCATCGGGGGCGATGACGACTTCGGTGAAGATGCCGGCAATTGCTTCCGCCGTCGCGCCGTCCAGCTGGCCGTTGACCGCGATGATGCCGCCAAAGGCCGACACCGGATCGCAATCAAAGGCGGCTTTATACGCTTCGGCGAGGGTCGCGCCGGTAGCGACTCCGCAGGGGTTGGCGTGCTTGATGATCGCGCAGGCCGGCCCGGCGTCGCGGAATTCGGCGATGAGCTCGAGCGCGCCATCGGCATCGTTGAGGTTGTTGTAGCTGAGTTCCTTGCCCTGCACCTGCCGTGCCGCGGCCACCCCGGCTGCGCCGGTCTGTGGCAGGTAGAGCGCCGCCTGCTGATGCGGGTTCTCGCCATAGCGCAGTGTATCGGCACGGGTCAGCGCCAGCGGCAGCACGGGTGGGAATTGCTCGCCCTGGTCGGCAAAGGCGAACCAGCTTGCTACGGCGGCATCGTAGGCGGCGGTATGCGCGAACGCTGCTGCCGCTAGCCGCTTGCGCAAGCGCAGGTCTGTCGCACCCGCATTGGCATCGAGCGCGGCGATGACATCGCCATATTGGTCGGGCGCCGTGACGATGCCGACAAACGCGTGGTTCTTGGCCGACGAGCGCACCATTGCGGGGCCGCCGATATCGATATTTTCGATGACCTCGTCGCGCCCGGCGCCTTTGGCAACGGTCGCGGCAAAGGGATAGAGGTTGATGACGGCGAGGTCGATTGCGACAATGCCATTATCGGTCATCGCGGCCAGGTGTTCGGCATCGTCGCGCAACGCCAGCAGGCCGCCATGGACGCGCGGGTGCAGCGTTTTGACCCGGCCATCCATCATTTCGGGGCTGCCGGTCAGTTCCGCCACGTCGCGCACGGCATGGCCCCAGCCGCGCAGCGCAGTCGCGGTGCCGCCGGTCGATACCAGTTCTACCCCATGCCGGACCAGCGCCGCCGCCAGCACTTCGAGCCCGCTCTTGTCGCTTACCGACAGCAGCGCGCGTTTCACTTTCACCATGTCCGTCATCTGCCCAATCTTTTCATTTTCCGGCGCGCTTGAAGCTCCAGCCGATGCTGGCTGCGGCCTGTTGCGTGCGCCCGCTGATCACCAGTGCCTGCGTCTTGTGTACCGTGCCCGCCGGGTCAACCCAGATCGATGCTTCGATGGCCACCGTACCCCGCCCGCCGTCGATCCGCGTCTTCAGCGCCCAGACCCGGCCTTGCGGGAGCTTGAGCAGGGCGCCGGCGCCATCGGCGGTCGGCGTCGCAGCGACGCCGGGACCAAGGTGGAAACGTATGTTGAAATCCCGGTCCAAGCGGCGCCTGAGCAGAGATTTCGGCGCCGGTTCGATCGAATCCTGGCCACGCACGTCCTGGCCATCGGGAGACAGAAACAATTGCCGCCGCACGATCATGCCGAACCGCTTCACATAACCGTCGTGGCTCGCATCGAGCCAATGGCCTTCCTCGCTGCGCCGCGACTGGAAGGATACTTCATTGACCCCGGAACCGAGTGGGCCTCTGGCGCTGATGCGCGTGCTGTTGGTTTCGTCGATGACCAATGTCGAATGCGCCGCTGTGGTTCGCAGCCCGGCGGCTAGCCCGGCATCGAGCGGCTGCGGCAGTCCGCCGGCACCGCCGCAATTGGTGATCAGCCGGTCGGCGCTATCGCTCAATTCGAACGCCAGCGTGCCGGCATGGCCCGTCACCTGGCGCGACAGCGGCGGTGGCCCGGCATCGATGACCACCACGGTCTTGCCGGCCGACAGCCTGTGGTAGCCCGACCAACGGCCGTGGCGGTTCAAAGCATCGCCGGTGGCGCAGCGCTTTTCGAGCCGGTTGAGCGTCGCTGCCGGCACGCTCGCGCCGCCATGCCAGCCACCGACGATGTCATCACCCAGCGCCAGACCCTTGAGATGTGGCACCAGCCGGCCAAGCGTATCGGGAAACAGCGCCGGGGTCCGCACCTTGACGGCTGGTGCGCAACCGGCGGCGAACAACAGCCATTCGGCCATCGCCACGCCATCGCGCGGGGTGCGCGTCGCCATCCCGCCATCGGGCAGCACCAGCGTGCCGAGCAGTTTCTCCAGCGCTGCCAGCGCGCTGATGCTGCGCGCCTCGCCGCCAGGAATCAGCGTACCGGCCGCATAAAGCCCGGCGAGCGCCACCGCCTTGCCCGGGCCATCGGCGAGGCGAAAGGCGGCGCGGTCGAGATGCCGCGCCCAGGTGGCAATGGCTGACAGGACCGCCGACCTGTAAACATGATCGGCCGATGACAGGATCAGCGGGGCATGGCCGAGCGCCAGCAGCAGGCGCTGCCCGATGATGTCCGCCCGCCACGCTGCCGGGTCATAATGGCCGAATTCGGCAAGCCAGCGCGCCACCAGCGGTTCAGCGCGCGCTGCTGCCGTTTTGCGATCGGGCAGGCAGGCCGCGATGTCGCGTAGCCAGGCCCAGCTGTTGGCCCAGTCGCGCCACGCCGTCGGATGCGCTGGGTCGCCAAAGCGAAAATTGCGCGTCATGACGGTATGACCGGCTTGGATCAACCGTCCCGCCACGATGCGTTCACCGATTGCGGCATCACCTGGTACCGGGTCTTCGGGTACGCCGAGCAGTTTCAGCGGGAAGCGGCCGCGCAGCCGCAACCGGTGCAGCGGGGTGTTATACAGCGCGACGCTGGCCCGGGTCGCCAGTCGGTCGCTCAGCGAGCGCCCGGTGGCGCCGCCGATACGCAGCAAGGCGCCTTCGCTTTCGTGTTGCTCAGCCGCGGAGTCAACCGCGGGAGCGTCTTCCGGGGCGCGGGGTCCGGCCTTGCGCGCCATGCTAACCGCGCAGGCTGGCGATATTGGCGGCGTAATGCGCCGGACCGCCCCTGAAGGTTGCGGTGCCGGCAACCAGCACGTCGGCACCGGCGGCGATCACCCGCGGGGCCGTCTGCGCATCGATGCCACCATCGACCTGAAGGTCGATGGTCTTGCCGGTCTTGTCGATGGCTTTCCGGATCGCTTCGATCTTGCGCAGCTGGTTTTCGATAAAGCTCTGGCCGCCAAAGCCGGGATTGACGCTCATCACCAGTACAAGATCAAGCTCGTCAAGGACATAGTCGAGCATTTTCGCTGGTGTCGCCGGATTGAGCGAAACCCCGGCCTTCAGGCCACGCGCCTTCACGCGCTGGATGCTGCGATGCAGGTGCGGTCCGGCTTCGGCATGGACGGTGATGATATCTGCCCCGGCATCGGCAAAGGCGTCGATATAGGGATCGACCGGCGCGATCATCAGATGCACATCCATAACCAGCGGCGTGTGCGGGCGGATTGCCTTCACCACCAGCGGCCCGATGGTGATGTTGGGGACGAAATGTCCGTCCATCACATCGACATGGACATAATCGGCACCCGCAGCCGTGATCGCCCGTACCTCGTCACCAAGGCGGGCGAAATCCGCCGAAAGGATCGACGGGGCAATGCGAACGGGACCCTGCATGAACATTGTCTAGCAGGCAGGAGGCCAAGCCGAAAGCGCGGCGTTGCGCCTTGGCCAAGAAAAGCGCGGCGGTTGGCGGCGCGCGGATTTACAGCTTGCGCATCCGGCCTATGAAAAACCCGTCCATGCCGCCATCGGCCGCCAGCATGCCGGGCAGGGTGCGTACCCAGCCGTCGGTAGTCGGCGCCAATCCGAGCGGCAGTTCATCGGCTTCGAAAGGGCTGCGCGGCAACGTGACGACCACGCGCTCGACGATGCGTTCGCCTTCGCGCGGATCGAGGCTGCAGGTCGCATAGACCAGTATGCCGCCGGGTTTCAGCCACCCCGCCGCGCGCCGCAGCAGCGCCGCCTGCAACAGCGTCAGCGGCGTGAGGTCGCGTGACCCCTTCAGGTGCAGCACATCGGGGTGACGTCGGAAGATGCCGGTCGCCGAACAGGGCGCATCGAGCAGGATGCGGTCGAACAGGCCCTCGGGCTCCCAGCGCAGCGCATCACCGGCAGCGAGTATCGCCGTCAGCCCGACCCGCGCCAAATTTTCGCGCACGCGCTCCAACCGCGCATCGGAAACATCGACCGCCGTTACGTCGGCCCCTAGTGCCGCCAGTTGCAGCGTCTTGCCGCCCGGCGCCGCGCACAGGTCGAGTATCCGATCCCCCGGCTGCACACCCATCAGCCGCACCGGCAGCGAGGCGGCGAGATCCTGCACCCACCAGGCGCCTTCCGTAAAACCCGGCCATTCGGTGATCGCGCTGCCCAGCGCCTTGCTGCGCGGCACCCGGATATGGCCGGGGAGCAGCGATACGCCGCCCAGCGCCAGCGCCCATTTTTCGGTTTCGGCCGGGTCCTTGCAGGTCAGGTCGGTCGCCGGTTCATCGGCGAGCGACTGCGCTGCCGCCTCGGCCACATCCGGACCCCAGTCCATCGCCCAGCGGATTGCGAACAGGTCGGGCAGATGCGGCACATCGGGCAAGGTCGCATTGCCGCGCATCAGATTGCCTAGCACGCCATGCACCAGCCGGCGCGGGCCGCTTTCGACCAGCGGCAGTGCGGTCGCGACAGCGGCATGCTGTGGGGTGCCGAGCTTCAACCAGCCGGCGAGCGCGATGCGCAGCACCATGCGCGCCCGCGCGTCATCGGGCAGCGGCTTGGGGGTTGCCGAATCGATCAGTGCATCGAGGTCGGGCAGCCAGCGCAGCACGGTTGCTGCCAGATGCCGCGCCAGTGCCCGATCGGCACCCAGTGAAATGCCGTCAAGGGCGGATTCGAGTGCCAGTTCGAGCGGCGTGCCGCGGCCGAGGACCGCCATCAACAGCCGCAGCGCACCTTTGCGTGCCGGGACGCCCTGTGTTGCCTGGGCAGGCTTTTCGCGCTGCACCCGGGGTTCGAAACTAGCGATCTCCGCCTCCAATAAATGCGCCGATGCGCTTGAAATATGTGACCGGGAACAACCGGGTCATCCAGTCGATGAATTTGGCATCATTACCGATCAGCACGCGGTGCCGGCGCCGTGCCATGCCGTTGATGATGATCGCGGCGGCCTGTTCGGGCGTCGTTTTTGCCGCCTTTTCAAATTCGGCGGCGAAATCGAGATCGGTGCGTTGCCCCGGCATCCCGGCGATGCGTTTCGAATTGATCGCGACATTGGTGCGCACCCCGCCCGGGTGGACGCGAATGACGCAGATGCCTGGATCGGTGACACCGAGTTCGATGTGCAGCGCCTCGGTCAAGCCCCGCACCGCATATTTCGAAGCATTGTAAGCACTTTGTGTGGGATAGCCCATCATGCCGAACACCGACGATATGTTGACCAGCCAGGCCGTGCCGGTGGCGGCAGCCTGCATCTTCAAATGGGGCAGCGCGGCGCGGCAGCCTTCGACCACGCCGCCGAAATTGACCGACATCACCCGGTCGAAATCTGCACGCGGTGTATCGGCAAAGGGCGCCACCACCGACAGGCCAGCGTTGTTGATGATGCCATCCAGTCGGCCAAATTCTGCCACCGCGCCATCCACCCAAGCGGTGAGCGCGTCGGTATCAGTGACATCGAGCACGGTCAGGCTGGCCGGCCGGTTGCCAAGCAGCCGCCGCGTTTCGGCGAGGCCCTCGCTGTCCTTGTCGGCGAGCGCCAGCACGGCGCCGCGCCCCGCCAGATTGAGCGCCAGCGCCCGGCCGATGCCGCTGCCGGCGCCGGTGAGCGCGATGACCTTGTTGTCGAACGGATCGGCCATGTTGCCGCTGCCTCTTTTGCTTGTTGCCCGCTGGGCCTATGTCCCCCTAGCGCACCCGCCCGCAATTCGGAAACCCGCCGATG
>JBMOFG010000072.1:0-7915 GCA_049314415.1 Polymorphobacter sp. | reverse complement strand
TCTGCTGCATCTCTGCAGCGACCTTCAGGGCCTCTTTCATCAGTGGCATTCGACGTCGTTCGGTGCGTAGGGCAAGATATCCCTCAACCTTGGTAGCAGCCGATCTGGTTGAAATCGGCAGAATCCGGATTCGGTTGTCCGGCGGGCATTCGCGTTCGAACATCAGGCTGATACCGAGGCCATGTGCGACACCCTCGCGGATCATTTCGCGCGAATGCAACTCCATTGTCCGGCCCGGGCTAACGCCCGCTTCTGCCAGAAGCCGATTGGTGGACGCCAAAGTTCGCGACGACGATTCCCGCACGAGCAGGATTGCATCGGCAATCGCGTCCAGCGGCATTTCGGTGCGCCCGTCGTCAGGCCAGAATGCCGGGACGATGGCTACAAGGCGGTCCTGATAAAGCGGGACATAGCTGTAATCAGGGTCAACCTTGGGCTCGCAGATGATCGCAAGGTCGACCTGCGCCTTCATCAGCAACTCGTTGGTTTGCAGCGCGTTGGCTATTGTTACCCGAAACCGCACTTGCGGGACCTTTTGTTGAAACGCCGCCATGAACTCGGCAGCAAATGGCGGCGAATCGGTGCCAAGCCGCAGGATCGCACCACTTTCCAGGTCATCCTCGCCTAGGATCGCATCGATCTCTTCGGCGACGGCAAACAGCACCTTGGCGCGTTCGAACAACGCCTCGCCGGCGCTGGTCAGCGTAAGCGGGGGCCGCGTGCCTTCGATCAACTTGACCTTGTAGCGATCCTCGAGCGCTTTCAACTGCTTTGACAGTGTCGGCTGCGAGATGTTCAGGCGGCGTGCCGCGCGGGTCACGCTGCGGTCGCTGGCAACCGCATAGAAGGAGCGTAGATGGTTGAAATTGACGCTCATGTGTCCTGGCCCCGATGTGACACCTGCAATCTATCGTTGCCATGCCTCAAATGCATTTTTCAGTGCGCTATAATTATTCCATCACGCTAGCGATCAATTGTGAAATTCTGAAAGTCTGGCGCCTTGGTGAAGACCGAAAAATTTGATGTCGCCGTTGTCGGCCGCGGGATCGTCGGACTGGCACACGCGCTCGCGGCCGCCCGCAGCGGCCTTCGCGTCATTGTCATCGACCGCGTGGCGCGGGCGACCGGCGCCAGCATTCGCAATTTCGGCTTTGTGACGGTGACCGGGCAAGAACGCCGCGAGATGTGGCCACTCGCCATGCGGGCGCGTCAGATCTGGGCCGAGGTCGCGCCGCTGGCCGGTATCGAAATCCAGCAGACCGGCCTCGTCATGAGCGCGCGCCGCCCGGCTGCGGCGGCCGTTCTGGAAGCCTTTGCCGCGACAGAAATGGGCGAGGGCTGTGCTGTGCTGACCCACGCCCAATTGACCGCACGGCATCCTGATGTGCCCTATCAGCCGTGCACCGCAGCCTTGTTTAGTCCCCACGAACTCCGCGTCGAGGCGCGAGAAGCAGTCCCGGCGATTGGGGCATGGTTGCGCGACACACTCGGTGTGTGTTTTGCCGAACCCGCAAGCGTCATCGGGTGCGCGCCGGGCCGCGTCATCACCAGCGCCGGCGAGATCCGCGCCGAGACGATTTTCGTTTGCCCAGGGGATGACCTCAACGCACTCTACCCGAATGTCATGGCGGCGCACGGGGTGACGCGCTGCAAGTTGCAGATGCTGCGCCTTGCCGCTCCGGCCTACCGGCTGGCGAGCCCGGTGATGAGCGATCTCGGCCTGGCGCGCTATCAAGGATATGCCGCGCTCCCCGAGGCCAATGTCCTCATTGAACAGTTGCATGTCGAACAGGCAGACGCGATTGCCGCCGGCGTCCATCTCATCGCGGTCCAGTCTGCCGATGGATCGCTCGTTGTCGGCGATAGTCATGACTATGGCGATGCACCCGACCCGTTTCTCCACGACGCTGTCGACGCAGTTATTCGCACCGAGTTCGCGGCGGTTCTCGGTCCCGCGCCACCGACAATCGAACGCTGGATGGGGACCTATGCGTCGTCGAGCCAACAGAACTGGTTTTCAGAAGAGGTCGAACCCGGAGTGCATATCTCGGTCGTAACGTGCGGGGCGGGGATGTCGACGGCCTTTGCGATCGGCGAGCGGGTCGTGGGCGCCGCCATGAACATCGATGTGAAGAAGGGCGCGCTATGCCGGGCATAAAGGCTGTGCTGTTCGATTGGGCCGGCACGATGATCGATTTTGGCTCACGCGCACCCGTTGCGGCAATGGACGAGGTGTTCGCCGCCGAAGGCATCAGCGTCGATGCAGACACGATCCGCCGCTACATGGGCATGGCAAAGCGCGAACATGTGATTTCCATCTTGCGCGAAGACGCGATCGGTTCACGCTGGCTGGCGGCCAAGCAATCGCGGTGGACCGAGGCCGATGTCGATCGCCTGATGCTGGCGTTGGAGCCGGCCATGGAGGCATCGGCGACACGCCACAGCGAGTTGATTCCGGGCGCTGCTGCGACCGTCGCGGCGCTGCGCCAACATGGCATCCACATTGGTTCGACGACCGGCTATACCCGCGCAATGATGGCGGGCATCCTGCCTGCCGCCGCGGCTCAGGGCTATGCCCCCGATGTCACCATCTGCGCTGGCGAGACACCGCAAGGGCGCCCTGCGCCGCTGATGCTCTGGCAGGCAATGGCGCAACTGTCGGCCTGGCCGGCCGACCATTGTGTTGCCGTCGATGATGCCCCGGTCGGGATCGAGGCCGGCCGCAATGCCGGTTTGTGGACGATCGGTGTTGTCGCTTCGGGCAATGGTGTCGGGCTCGATGCCGCCGCCTGGGCAGCGCTTGATGACCAGCAGCAGGCCGCCCGGTTGTCGCCGGTGATTGCCGCATTCGTTGCGGCCGGGGCCGATTTCGTCATCCCCAGCGTCGCCGACCTCGCACTGGCGATCACCGCCATCGAAGCCGCGATCGAAAACGGCATTCGCCCCGGCGGCGCAACAACGGTGGCGCTCGGCTGTCACGCGGCATGACCGCCGCGTCGGGCCTTGCCGAGCAGGCACCGGTGGCCCGCCGCGACTCCTGGCGCTTTATCCTGTTTGCTGGCGGCGCCGCATTCAGTGCCTATTTCGCCATGTATGCGTTTCGTAAGCCGTTCACAGCGGCAACGTTCGACGACATCACCGGATGGACCTTTGCGATCGATTTCAAGGTCGCGCTCGTGATCGCGCAGCTGCTCGGTTATGCGCTGTCGAAATTCATCGGCGTAAAGGTCGTTTCCGAAATGTCGGCGGCGCGGCGGGGGGCAGCGATCATCGGCCTCATCGGCGTGTCGTGGCTCGCACTGTTGCTGTTCGCGATCCTGCCGGTGCCAGCGAAGCCGGTGGCGCTGTTCCTGAACGGGCTGCCGCTCGGCATGATCTGGGGGCTCGTCTTCGCCTATATCGAAGGGCGCCGCTCGAGTGAAATCCTCGCGTCGATCCTGTGCGCCAGTTTCATCCTGTCGTCGGGGTTGGTCAAATCGGTCGGCGCCTGGCTGATGGCGTCATGGCAGGTCAGCGACATGTGGATGCCGGCGATGACCGGCGTGTTGTTCATGCCTGTCCTGCTCATTTCCGTCATGGGTCTTGCCAGCCTGCCGCCGCCCAGCGCCGAGGATGTTGCCGAACGCGTTGCTCGCCCGCCAGTCGATGCCGCCGGTCGCCGGGCGTTTCTCGGTGCCTATCGGCCAGGCCTGGTGCTGCTTGTGCTCGCCTATGTGATCTTCACCGTCATTCGTGATTTTCGAGACAATTTTGCCGCCGAAATATGGGAGGCGCTGGGTTATGGCGGGTCGGCAGCCATCTTCACCGCAAGCGAAGTGCCAATCGCGATCGTGACGCTCGTCAGCCTCGCCAGCCTTGTCGCCGTCCGCGACAATCGGCGTGCCTTTGCGATCATGCAAATGATCATCGTCTTCGGCGCGGGCCTGATCGGCGTCTCCACCCTTGCGTTTTCGCTTGGATGGCTGGGCCCGGCGAGCTGGATGATCGCCTCGGGGCTTGGCCTTTATCTCGCCTATACGCCGTTCAATGCGATGCTGTTCGATCGACTGGTTGCCGCGTCCGGGCGGGCAGGAACCGCGGCCTTTCTCATCTACATCGCCGACGCTTCGGGCTATGCCGGCAGCGTTGCCTTGCTGTTGCTGCGCAACCTGCCGGGCATCACCGCGGACTGGCTGTCATTCTACATCATGCTGGCGTTGATTGGCGCTGCTGCAAGCATTGTGCTGATGCTGGCGTCATTGTTGCACTTTCTTTTCATTTTTAAGAAGTAATCGCGGGCTGAACGGCAAATAGCCTTTGATAAGAAACTGAACACAGCGCGTCTATCAGCACCATGCATCCAATGAATTGGAGTGTTTTCCGACTGCCTGCCACCTTTCTTGGCGTAAGCAATCAACGCGATTGCACCGATACAACAGGGAGGGAACAGGATCGTGATGCGCAACTTTTATCTGACCAGCATCAGTGTGCTGGCGTTGATCGCGACGACGGCCGCCCATGCGGCTGAAGACGTCGTCGATGACGGTGGCGTGATCATCGTCACCGCCGAACGCCTGGCCCGCGCCAACAACGTCGTTGGGCGCCCGCAAATCGAAGCGCTGGCGGGTGGTGAGAACATCGTCAACGCGCTGCGAACCGTACCGGGTGTGCAAATCCGCGGCTCGGATGCCTTCAATGGCGATCCTTGGAGCTATGCCATCAACATCCGCGGTTTCGAGGTCAACCTGCGCAATTCAAAGCTGGGCCAGACACTCGACGGCTTGCCGCTGTTCAACGCCTCCTATTATCTTGGCGGCGCGCCGGCGGCCAAGTTCCTCGTTGCCGAAAATGCGGCGAGCATCAAAGTAAACCAGGGCACCGCCGACGTCGGATCGCCCTCGACATCGGCGCTTGGCGGCACGATCGCCTATTTCTCGCGCGATCCAAAAGCCGAATTCGGCGGCCGGGTCAGCGGCACGATCTCTAGCTTCAACAGCCGTCGCATCTATGGTGATATCGAGACCGGCGAGATTTTCGGCAATACCCGGGCCTATTTCGCCGTGTCCGATCTCGACACGCATCTTTGGCCGCACGGCGGGAATACCCCGGCAGGAATCGAGCAGTTCCATGTCGAGGGCAAGAGCATTTCCGATTTCGGCGATTTCAAACTGACACTGCGCGGGTCCTATAATCACAGCGATGACGATCCGATCATCGAAGCGACCCGCGGCTTCATCGATCAAACCGGCTATAGCGTCGATGGATCATCGGCGACGTTCAACACGTCAAGCGCGGTGCCCAACGAATTCTGGGCCGACGAATGGGCGGCGATCCGCACCAACATTTTCGGTTATGCCAAGCTCGATTGGCAGGCATCCGATGCCGTCACACTCTCGCTGTCTCCCTATTTCCACCAGAACAAGGGTGTCGGCGAGTTTCTGCCGCCGTTCCAGGAGCCGCGGCTGATCAACACCGGCACGCCCGGTGCGATCCAGCAGGTGCTGCTCGGCGGCTCACGCATTCGCACGACGTTGGCCGATAACCAGGGCCGCGCCGTGCTGCCTTTTGCCAGCGGCGGGGTGGAGCGCGTCTATACCAACCTGCAAGGCGCCGCCATTCGCTCATCGGCATGCTTCAACGCAGACAATACGCCGAAAGTCGGCGCCGATTGCTCATCGGCGCAAAGCTATCGCAACAGCACTTATTATTCGAACCGCTTTGGCGGGGTGTTCAACGTCAACGCCGAAATCGGTGATCATGCACTGCGGGCCGGGATCTGGTACGAACATCTTGACCGCGATTTCGGCCGGGAATGGTATCCCTATCTCGATATCCGCCGTGGGCCGATTGTGTCTGACGTCGTTTATCGCGAAGATTTCCGACAGAATTTCAAGACCGACGTCTTCAAGCTGCATATCGCCGACACCTGGAAGATCACCGACACGCTTACCCTCGATGCTGGTCTTCAGCATTATTTCGTCAAGATCTCGGGAACGTCGGTCGAGGATCGCAATTTCAACAGCCAGGGCCAACAGATCTCGACGACCGAGTCCTCGGTCAACAGTGATAGCAATATGCTGCTGCCATCGGTCGGCCTGATCTTCGATGCAACCCCGCAGATTCAGCTTTTTGCCGGCTATTCGCGCAATTTTGCCGCCGTCGGCGACTGGGCACTCGAAAAGACCGGTACCGATTTTGCCAACCTCAACCCCGAAGTCGCCACCAACTACGAAATCGGTGCTCGCTTTCAGACCCGTGGGCTTCGCGGCGCGATCACCCTCTATCGTATCCAGTACAACGACCCGATCGTCTTCCTGACCGACGATTTCGCCATCGGCACTGGCGGCATCAACTATTCGGCGGGTACCGGTGGCACCTACTTCAACATCGAAGGCGGGGTGCGTTCGCAAGGCGTCGAAGCAAGTGTCGATGTTGATTTCACACGCAATTTCAGCGGCACGCTGGCGGTGACCATCAATGACGCGATCTACACCGAAGGCTTCCGGGCGGCGAGCTATGGCGGCAACAAGGTCACTGTGCCGGCCGGAGCGTCGGTATCGGGAACGCCTGACTATATTCTCGCCGGCGCGCTCAACTATCGCAGCGACCGCGTCAATGGCCAGTTGACCGTCCGCCGCATTGGGTCCGCCCCGGGCGACGCCGCCAACACGCCGGCGCTGGAAGTTGATGCCTATACCCTTGTCGATCTGTCGATTGGCTACCGCCTGCCGATCGGCGACACCGAGAGCGTTGAGGCCCGGATCGGCGTCAACAACCTGTTCAATGAGCGCTATATCGGCGGCATCCTTGACGAGTTCACCCAGCGCTACACCGTCGGCGCGCCGCGGACCGTTTCGCTGACGGCAACGGTCAACTTTTGAATCTATCCTCCTGAATCGGCTGTTGCGGAGACGGGGAGGCCGAACGCCTCTCCGTCCTTCGTCCTCATTTCTTGCGTCAGATCTCCAGGCCGCCTGCAACAGGCACACAAAAGGCTGAACCGTTTCGCGTTGTCAGGGGGGCATTTGGTTTAAGCCAGACGCACTGTTGGCTGGCCTCGCCCGAGTGGACTGGGCGGGCTGTTCTGGACCAACGACGGCTTTTGGCGAAAGCGGGCATCCCCCAGCTCAAGCATGAGTGTCCAAAAATGGGTCGACACCAGCCGTGACGACAACGGCTGCGACAGCGGCAGCTATCCTCAAATGTCATTCCGAAAGCGGTCAGTCAGCAAGCGGGCCGATAGGTTGCCGCGAACAATCACCGGGCCTGGAGTGAGGGTGACTTCGCGGCGGACCTGCTTGAACTGATCCCAACCCGCTTGCTTGATGGCAGGCGTGATGAACAAGTCGCAGATGTCGCTTTCGCTCAGCTTTTGCTTTTCAGCCTTGTCCACCGTGCCCCCGAGAGAAAGCGTTCCGCTTGGCCAACCGTTAGACAGACAACCCGTCGGCTTGCACCCCATGTTCTTCTTAACCTACATTCTGACATTCTGGCAAAGTACCTGTGGCGGCGGGCATGGCGAGCCAGTGCCTCTTGATGATGATCATGATGGCAAACGCAAGTTTTGCCGCTACCATTACGTTCTGACATACAAGGACGATTAACAGCAGGATGCCAGTCTTCGACCGCACCATCGGCATAGACTATTCCGGTGCAGAAACGCCGACTTCCAGTCTGAAAGGATTGCGCGTCTTTTTGACCGAAGGCGGAGCGCCTGCGGTGGAGATTCTGCCCCCGCCCAGCCCGCGCAAATACTGGACGCGCCGAGGCATCGCCGAATGGCTGGTGGAGCGCCTGGCCGATGGAGTTCCGACGCTGGTCGGCATCGACCACGGCTTTTCTTTCCCGCTGCGCTATTTCGAAAAACATGGGCTGTTGCCTGACTGGCAGCGCTTCCTCGACGATTTCCAGCATCACTGGCCGACGGATGACGATC
>JBMOFG010000071.1:0-7925 GCA_049314415.1 Polymorphobacter sp. | reverse complement strand
CGCCCGACATCTGCTTGATACCGCGCACTTCCAGGCCCGGTGCCTTCATATCGACGATGAACATGGTCAGGCCCTTGTGCTTGGGCTTGGACGGGTCGGTGCGGCACACGACGATGCCGTAATCCGACGCATGGGCAAAGCTTGTCCACACCTTCTGGCCATCGATGATCCAGTCATCGCCGTCCCTGACTGCTTTGGTCCGGATACCCGCGAGGTCAGACCCGGCGGCGGGCTCGGAGAATAGCTGACACCAGACTTCATCACCAACCAGCGCCTTGGGTACATAGCGCGCCGCGACTTCGGGGTTGCCATGGGTGAAGACGGTGGGGATGCACATGCCCAGCCCGATCGAATAAAGCCCCGATGGCGCGTGGAAACGGCCTTCTTCCTGACCATAGATGATCGATTGCATCGGTCCCAGGCCCTGGCCACCGAATGCCTTGGGCCAGGTGATGCCGGTGTAACCGGCGGCGAACTTCTTGGCCTGCCAAGCCTTGGAGCGTGCGATGAATTCATCGAGCTTCCAGGGCGTTGCCGGCGGCTCGCGATATTCGTCGGCATTTGCTTCCAGCCACGCGCGCGCCGTGGCGCGGTATTCAGCTTCGGCGGCGGTGTCGTTGAAATCCATGGGGCCTGTCTCTCTTTTCGGTAGCGCAAACTGCGCCAGAATTGATATGAAAGCGCTGCGGCGCGATTACGCAGCCGCGCGGTTGCGCAGTTCCAGCGCGCGGACCAGCCGGTCGGCCCACCAGCCCCGGCCACCAAGCGCGGCGCTGAGCGTGCGCGCCCGGCGGTAATAGAATTGGCAATCGCTTTCCCACGTGAAGCCGATGCCGCCGTGCAATTGCACCGCTTCTTCACCGCAAAAGCTGGCGGCATCGAGGCTGGCGACGCGTGCCGCCGCCGCCGCCTGGCGCAGTTCGGCGCCATTGCTGCTGATCATCGCGATGCCGTGCAGGGCATGGGCGCGGGCCAGTTCGATCTTGATATACATGTCGGCGCACTTGTGCTTGACACCCTGATAACGTCCGATGGTCTGGCCAAAGGCAACCCGGGTCTTGGCATATTCGACCGTCATCGCCATTGCCGATGTGGCCGTGCCGATTGCTTCATAGGCGAGGATGACCGCAGCGCGATCGAGCCACAGCTGGTAGTCGGCTGAACTGCCCAGCGGCTCGGCGGCGACACCATTGAGCGTCAGCCGGCCGTGGCGGCGGACAAGGTCCATTGTTTCCAGGGTTTCGACCTTGGCGGTGGCAAGATCGACGAGCCACAGCGATGGCCCATCGGCACCTGCGGCAGCGACAATCGCCAGTTGTGCACCAGCCAGATCGGCGACCGGCGCCTTGACGCCACTTAGCGTGTTGCGTTCCGCCGAGACCGCCAGTGCCTGTGGGTTGGCAGCGCCGGGTTCGTTCCAGGCAACAACGGCGATACAGCTGCCATCAGCGATGCCCGGGAAATACTTCGCCTGTTGCGCCTCATTTCCCGCCATTAGCAGTGCCTCGGTGGCGAGCAAAGTCGATACCAGCGGCACACAAGCGAGCGCACCGCCGGCGGCTTCGGCGAGCATGCACGATTCCTCTGCGCTCATCCCCAGCCCGCCATGGGCTTCGGGGACCCGCGCCGCGGTCCAGCCGAGCGCAGCAATTTCGGCCCATAATCCGGCGTCAAAAGCCGGGGCATCCTTGGCCATCGCCTTGCGGGCCGCCGCCGTGCCGGCCTTGTCGGCAAACAGCTTCTTCGCCTGGTCACCCAGCGCCTTGGCATCGTCGGAAAAATCGAAATTCACGAAACACACTCCCCAATCTAGTTACGTGCCACTTTACGCGAACGTCAACCGGGTTCAACCTCGCATTTGCTTGCGATTACCAGGGTAGGACATTGCCCTGATAATCGCGATAATGATGGCCGCCATCGCGGATGGCCTCGACCACATCGGCGAGCCCGCGCACGCTGTCGGCAATCTCTACCGGCGCCTGGGGTCCGCCCATATCGGTTTTCACCCAGCCGGGGTGGAGGTTGAGCAGGGTGAGCCCGAGCGGCTTGACCTGTTCGACAAAAAAGCCGCGCGCGATGATGTTCAGCCCGGCCTTGCTGGCGCGGTACAATCCCGTCGTGCCCATGTCGTTGAGCGCCACCGAGCCGAGTATCGAGCTCATCAGCGCGATCGTGCCGCCGGGCTTCACCCTGGGCAGCAGGCGCCTGGCGAGCCGGATCGGCGCGATGGCATTGGTCATCATCAGCGCACCCATTTCGGCGGCGGTCACGGTGTCGACCGACTGGTGCGCCGGGCCATAGGTGCCGGCGTTGACGAAGACCAGGTCGAAAGCCTTGCCTGTCAGCGCCGTATCGAGTGCGACACAACTGGCGACATCGTCGATATCGACCGTCGCCAGCGTAATGCCGCCATTGCTCGCGGCGGCCAGCGAAGCGAGTTCGGTTGCATCCCCACGCGCCGTTGCCGTGACCTGCCACCCGCGACCCGCGAGCTCGCCGGTCAAGGCTAGACCGATGCCGCGCGAGGCGCCGATGATGATCGCTGTCTTGCCGGTCATGGCATTGCTCCCTTTCATAAGACGAGCCTAACTTCGCAGCCGGTGGGCCGCCAGATAGGCATAATGTGGTGCGCAGGCGTCGGCTACGGCCTCTGCTGCGGCATCGAGCACAGGCAGCGCGGTTTCGGCGGCGCCGAACCCGGTGGAGGCTTCGACCGCGCCATACCAATGCGCCGCCCAGATGCCATCGCTGGCACGGCGGCCGGCGGGCCAGTGCAGCATCGCCAGATCAAAGCCGATGCCCAGCGCCGCGCACAGCGCCGCCAGCGTCCCTGCCGGATTGGCCAGGATGTCGGCCGAATCGACCACCGGCGGCGCATGGCCCAACCTCTCGGCCTCCCGGTCGAAATAGGCGCGCTGGCGGGCGACGCCCAAATGCTCGGGCCGCACCTGCACGCGCTTGGCGGCATAGCTGGCGACCACGCGGCGCGGGTCGCGGATCAGAAAGGCATGGACGTGTTGGTCAAGGTCGGCGATTCCCACCGGGCCTTCCATATGATGCGCCATCTGTTTCTGGTACCAGATTGGGCCCGGTTCGGGGGGCGGACCGTTCTGGGCGCGGGCCACGCGGGCCCAGTCGCAATCCATCGATGCCATCACCGCATCTTTCATCGGCTGGTCGTCGCCGGTGTGGCATAAGTAGGCGCCGTAAAAGGGCTCGTCCGAAACGACCGTATCGGGGCGGGCGCCGAAGCTGCGCATCATGGCGGTCGATAAGTTGCGTGGGCCGCTCCACATTGCGATGCGCAGGGTCACGACCGCCCTCGCGCTGCGACATCGGCGGCGATATGGGCGCGATACAAGCCCTGCAAGCGCTCAACCATCGGTCCGCGGCCATCGGTGAGTACCCGGCCATCGACGCTGCGCACCGGCACCACCCCGGCAAAGGTGCCGGTGACGAACGCTTCATCAGCGCCATAGACATCGGTGAGCGAGAAATTCCGCTCATGAACCACAATGCCATTGGCCTTGCACAGGTTGACGACATTGCGCCGGGTGATGCCATCGAGGCAGTAATCACCGGTCGAGGTCCAGACTTCACCCTTTCGCACGATAAAGAAATGCGTCGAATTGCACGTCGCGACAAAGCCGTGCGGGTCGAGCATCAGCCCTTCATCGGCACCGGCCTGGGTCGCCTGGATGCAGGCGGTGATGCAGTTGAGCTTGGAATGCGAATTGAGCTTGGGGTCCTGCACATCGGGAAAACCGCGCCGGACATGGACGGTGAACAAGGTTATCCCGCCCGTCGTGGTGACAGGCAACGGGTCCTTGTGTTCGGCGATGATGACGATGGTGGCCGGCGACACGATAACGCGCGGGTCCTGATAGGGGGTAGACCGCAGCCCACGCGTCACCATCAGCCGGATGTGGCACTGTTCCATGCCATTGGCGTCGATGGTGGCGTAGATACGGCTTTCGAGCGTGGCGCGATCGATGCCGATGTCCATGAAGATCGCTTTGGCGCCTTCCCATAACCGGTCGAAATGCTGGTCGAGAAAGGCCACCCGCCCGGCATGGACGCGCAGGCCTTCCCAGACGCCGTCACCGAGCATGAAGCCCGAATCAAATACGCTGACCATCGCTTCGGCGCGGACTTTCAGCACGCCGTTGACATTGATCAGGATGCTATCGTTGCGCGGATCGGCATGATGGCCATGGGTGCCCATGGCAGCGACGGGGCCGGTCATTTCCGAAACAGACTGTCGGCGGCGGCGCGGAACGATACGGCTCCCTCCCGCTTAGCGCGCGAGCGCGCGATTTCGGCTTCCAGCCCGGCGATACGGTCATCGAGTTCGGCAATCGACAATTTGTCGAGATCCTCGCGCGCCAGCTCGGCAAGGAGATCGGACTTGCGTCGGGGAAGGTCGGGTTCGTCAAACATCGAAGGCCTCATCTGCTGCAAAAGCGTTGACCCGCGCTGCAGCCAAGTCAATATCCGCCGTCAAGAAGGACCGCAGATGCCCATACCCGCCACCATGACCGCCATTGACCCCGCTGCTCCAGGTGGGCCAGATGTGCTGGTAGCCGTCACCCGCCCGGTGCCGCAGCCGGGGCCGGAAGAGGTGTTGGTCAAGGTTGCTGCCGCCGGAGTGAACCGCCCCGACGTGTTGCAGCGGCTGGGCCTGTACCCGATGCCTACCGGCGTGCCGACGATCCCGGGGCTGGAAATCGCCGGCATCGTGGTCGCGGTCGGCGGGGCGGTCGAGCGCTGGCGGATCGGTGACGCCGTTTGCGCGCTTGTCGCCGGCGGTGGCTATGCCGAATATTGCACGGCTCCCGCCGGGCAGTGCCTGCCGGTGCCGGCGGGCATGGCGATGACCGATGCCGCCGGGTTGCCCGAAACCTGGTTCACCGTCTGGTCGAATGTGATGGATCGCGGCCACGCCCGCCCCGGCGAAACGCTCCTTGTCCATGGCGGCACCAGCGGGATCGGTGTTACCGCGATCCAACTTGGCAGCGCGCTCGGGATGATCGTCATCGTCACTGCGGGCAATGCCGACAAATGCGCCGCCGCGCTGCGGTTGGGGGCAGCGCACGCTATCGATTATAACGCGCAGGACTTTGTTGCCGAAGTGGCCCGGATAACCGAGGCGCGCGGCGTTGATCTGGTGCTCGACATGGTCGGCGGCGATTATCTGCCACGTAACCTGCAATGCCTTGCCGATGACGGCCGGCATGTCAGCATTGCTTTCCAGCGCGGGCCACGCGTCGATCTCGACCTGAGTGCGATCATGCGCAAACGGCTGACCTTGACCGGATCGATGCTGCGGCCGCGGCCAATTTCCTTCAAAACGGCGATCGCCGAAACGCTGGAAGGCGCCATTTGGCCAGAATTCGAATCGAGGCGTCTGGTGCCGGTGACCGACCGGGTGTTCGCGCTGGCCGATGCTGCCGAGGCGCACCGGTGGATGGAGGCGGGCGCGCATGTCGGCAAAATCGTGCTGGCGGTCGGCTAATCAATCATTGATCGGCACGCGCTCGGTGCGCAGCGCCCGGTTGCGGCTGGCATAGACGAACAGCAGCAGCAACGCGCCCGCCCCCAGACCATAGGGCAGAGTCGCACCGAGTTGGTAAAGGCCGATGCCGATCGCCGGCGCCAGCACGAAACATGACCCGTTGATTGAGGTCACGGCACCCGCCACGCCACCCTGTTCGTCCTGGCCAACGGCAAGACTGGCACCGGCCGTAAAGCCGGGCCGGGCAAAACCATAACCCATCGACGCCAGCGCATAAGCAAGAACCAGCCCATAGAAATCGGGCGCCAGCGCCACGCCCGCCGTGCCGATGGCGGCGACCAGCGTGCCGACCCGCATCAGGCTGGGTGGAGTCATGCGGAACAGTGGGATCAGTCCCCATTGCACAAGCAGCGTCGCGCTGGCACCTGCCATGAATACAATGGCAATCTCGTGCTGGGCTTGAAGCGCACCGCCACCGGTCTTGTCGATGATGAGAAAGCCCAGCGCCTGACCGGTGGCGGCCTGGATCGATCCGGAGAAGAAACCAAAGATCATGAACGGCAGGATGCGCTGGTCGCGCCACGAAAGGCGCGGTGCCCGCCCAATGGCCGCGGCCTTCAGGCTGCCGCCGGTCGCGCCGCCGCCCACGGTTGGCTCGCTGGCGGGGGCGCCATGGGCGCGGCCCGGCGGTGTGACTGCATCAGCACCTGCACCGATGATGCCAGGAAAATGCGTTGGGTCGTCATCGGGCAGGTAGCGCCGGACTGCCAGCAGCACCAGCAATGCAATAGTAGCAAAGGCGAACAGTGGCCCCGACAGGCCGACGGCGCCGATGATGAAAAGCGGCGCCACCGCCGGGCCGATGATGGTGCCCAGACCGAACGCCGATGACAGGGTCGACAGCGCGTTGGTCCGTTCCGCTTCGCTCGTCCGCGCCGCGACATAGGCCTGGGCGGCGGGGTTGGAGGCCGATCCGAAAATGCCGAACAAGGACCGCAGCGCAGCAAACAGCACGAAGGTCGCAACCGGGACAAGCAACCCCTTCAAGCCGGCATAGATAACGATGCCGCAGCCCAGCATCGACACCCCGAAGCCGATCACGCCAACCTCCATCAGCCGGCGGCGCCCGCGCTGGTCGGACTGGCGCGCCCAATAAGGCGCGCTGAAGGTCCATAGCAGCGCCGAGAAGGAAAAGATGATGGCGACGAGCATGTCGGGGATATGGATGACCCGGGCGATCGCCGGCAGCACGGTCTGCAATGCGGTGTTGCCGGCCGCCACGGTCAGCAGCACCGCGAACAACACGGCGAATTCGCGGCGAGGCAAGGCGATCTGCATTGCTGCTGCATGGGCGAGGCCAGCGCGCTTGCCAAGCCACGGCGGTGCATTTTTCGGGAGAAGCATGATCGCACCGCGCAGCACCGCCGCCCGTTGAAGGCCGATGTCAGCGCGTCACGGCGCGGCGCGGGTCCTTGAAACCGAAATCGGCCTTGGACAGATCGGCATTATAGCTTGCCCCCGACAGCCGGGTTTCCGTGCGACCGCCTTGCGCATCGCGCGCTGCCCAGCCGGCGAGAGCCAGACCGCCGGGGGCCGCGGCAGTGCGGGCGAAGGCGATCTCCAGCGTGCCTAATTCGGGACGTTTCGGGTCGCGCGCTTCGACCAGAACGCCGTTACGGTCCGCCGCGATCACCCGTGCCACGCGCGAAAGATCAGGCTCGGATGACAGCAAGATGCCCAATGGCGTCGATTTGACCGGCCATTGCGATACCTGTTTGACCTTGTAATCGACAAAGGTCAGCGTGCGGCCATTGCCGACAATCAGCAATTTCGCTGTGTCATATTGGAAACGTATCTTGCCCGGTCGGGCAAGATACATTTTGCCGGTCAATATCTCGCCATCGGCACCGGTCTGGGTGAAATCGGCTGACAGGCTGGTCGTCGCCTTCAGTGAGGCGGCGACATCGGTAAGGGGGTCGGCGATTGCCGGCGCGGCCAGCCCGAGCGACAGCAGCAGGAACACGGTTTTCATAGAGATGTCATGCCCGGGTGCGGATTGCCGGCCCGTGAACAGCGGATCAATTGTCCAGAACGACTTCGGCCAGTTTGATATCGCGCGTACCGGCCGGGGCATCGATCAGTTCGCGCACAAAGGCGCCCTTATTTACCGTCGAGGTCTTTGGATCCCCGGCGCTCGACCGGATCGCCGGGTCGATAGTGGCGGCGCCGGCCTTGTCGAGCAATTGCTGTTCGGCGGCAGAACGCGGCGGCACCTTGGCGCCGGGGCCGAACAGGGCTTCCATCGCAGCGCTCTGCGCATCCTGACCGACAGCGCGCGGTGCGCCGGGGCGCGGCGGTGCCAGGCTGAAATCCTGGGGCACGACGAGCGGTGCGTTGCGGCTGATCGCCA
>JBMOFG010000070.1:0-8007 GCA_049314415.1 Polymorphobacter sp. | reverse complement strand
AACCATTTGTCGATGACATCATGGTTGCCATCGAAGCGCGCGTGGAAATCGGCGAGGCAGGCATCGCGTTCGGGGGTGTCGGTATTGATCAGCGCGGTCAGCGCGCCCATCCGGTCGGTCATCGTCGCGGCGCCATCATATTGCGCCTTGGCCGCGGCAATCGCCTCGGTCGATCCGGCAGTGACGAGATAGGCGAGTGCCACGCTTGCCAGCCGCCGCGCGCCCTTGGCCTCCGGGGTCAGCGCCGTACCCGAACCCATCGAGCGGCGATAGGCGGCCCACCATTGGCTCTCCAGCCCCTTGGCAATCGCGGCGCGGGCGGCCTCACGGCGGCGATGGATGCCTTCAACATCGACAGTTTTTGCCTGGTCGCCGATGAACGCTTCGGTCGGCAACAGCACTGCTTCGCCAACAAAAGCGGCATCGAGCCGGCTGTCGGCCCCCGCCGCCAGCGTGGCGGCTACCGCGGCAACCAATTCGGCCGGGTCGTCATCGGTGGCCAGCACGTCGAGCGCCAGCCGCTGCATCGCTTCCCAGCGCGCGAACGGATCGTCATCGGCGCCGGCGAGAAACGCCAGATCGGCTCGACTCGCGGCGGCATCGACATTGACCGGCGCCGAGAAACGCCGATTGAGCGACAGCAGCGCCGGTTCGCTAATTCCTTCAAACACGACCTGCGTAACCGGATCACGGATCTCGACGAGACGCTCCTCGCTGATCAGGCCACCACTATTGCGCCCTATCAACGCCAGACGGAACGGCATGTGCACCGGCAGTTTGGTTGGCTGGCCCGGCGTCGGCGACTGGCTCTGCACCAGAACGACGGTCAGGGTACTGTCGACCTGGGTGGAGGTGACGGCCACACGCGGTGTGCCGGCCTGTTCGTACCAGCGCCGGAACTGGGTGAGGTCGCGCCCGGTCGCAGCCTCCATCGCGGCGACCCAATCCTCGCAGGTAACTGCCTGGCCATCATGCCGTTCAAAATACAGGTCGACACCTTTACGATAACCCTCCTGCCCAAGCAGCGTGTGGAGCATACGGATGACTTCGGCGCCCTTGTTGTAGATTGTCGATGTGTAGAAATTAGCAATCTCGACATAATTCTCGGGGCGGATCGGGTGTGCCAATGGCCCGGCATCTTCGGGAAACTGAACGGCGCGGAGCCCGCGTACATCCTCGATTCGGCGCACCGCGGCGCTGCCTTGATCGGCCGAGAACTGCTGGTCGCGGAAAACCGTCAGCCCCTCCTTCAGGCTGAGCTGGAACCAGTCGCGGCAGGTGACACGGTTCCCGGTCCAGTTGTGAAAATATTCATGGGCGACGACGCCGGCGACGCTATCGAAATCGGCATCCGTAGCAGTCTCGGCATCAGCAAGGATAAACTTGGAATTGAAGATGTTGAGGCCCTTATTCTCCATCGCTCCAGCGTTGAAATCGTTCACCGCGACGATGTTATACTGGTCGAGATCATAAGCGAGCCCATAGACACGCTCATCCCAGGCCATCGACGCCTTCAATGCCGCCATGGCGTGCCGGCAGCGCGGCACATCGACGGCAGCGGTCCAGATCGCCAGTTCGACACGGCGGCCCTCCATCGTCGTGAAACTGTCGGTCAATGCCGCAAGATCACCGGCCACCAGCGCGAAAAGATAACTCGGCTTGGGCCAAGGATCGGTCCAGGTCACAGCGTGCTGGCCATTGGGCAATTGCTCGGCGGCGCCGCGATCGCCGTTCGACAGCAATATTGGATACAGCGCCTTGTTGCCTTCCAGCCGTACCGAGTAGCGCGACAGCACATCGGGCCGGTCAGGGAACCAGGTGATGGCGCGAAAACCCTCGGCCTCGCATTGGGTAACCAGCCGCCCCTGCGACGCATAGAGCCCCATCAACCGGGTGTTGCGTGCCGGTGCGATTTCCACCTCGATCTCGATGTCGGCGGCATCGCCCGAGATCGACAGCGTCAGCGTGTCCCCCACCGGTGCGGTATTGACCAACACACCGTCGACGCTGATCGACAGCGTCGCCAGCTGACTGCCATCGAGCACCAATGGCCGGTCATGGCTGCCATTGCGGCGCACCGACAGCCGGGATTTCACCCGCGTCACTTCGGCGCCGAGCCGGAAATCAAGCGCGACATCGGGAATCAACCAGTCGGGCGGGCAATAATCGGCGAGTTTTACCGCATTGGGCAGCTGCGGTTGGCCTTGGGCATCGAGCATGGACATGCCACTATCTTGGCCCGCCGGACGCCATTTGTCTAAGCTGATTATTCGAGACCGAGTGCGGCCCAGTCCGCCGCTGCTTCGGCCGCCAGCAGCGCCATGACTGCCCGCCAGCCCGCTGCATCGCCCGCCGTTTCCGCCGTCACCAGTCGAGCCGCCAGCGCTGCCTGGCGCGCATCGCGGCCGTCAGTTTCAGCGCCCACCACGTCCCGTGCCGCCGCAGCCGCGGCTGTTTCGCGTGCAACCAGACTGGCGGCATCGCTGGCGGCGAACAATAACAATCCGGCGATCGTCATGGCGCTGCCGGCGACATAATTCTGGTCGGAATCGCTCCCCGCCAGCGCCGGAGCGACATCGGCGCCCTGGGCCATCGCGAGCGCCTGGAGCAACTGGGCATGGGTCAGGCTCATGCGCCGAGGCTTTCAAGGGTTTGCGCCAGCGTCATGACGTGGAAACGATAGGGCAGCGTCGCAGCAAAGCCGAGCACAGGGTCATGGCTGCGGCCATCGACGATCTCGCGCGCCGAACTCACCCAGATCGTCGCGCCCATGACTTGCGCGAAAACCTGCCACCATCGCAGCGCCTGCGGGTCAACCACGAGCCCGCTCGCGGCTTCCCAGACGGCGATCGCCGCGTCTCGATCGAGCAACGCCGCCGGCCGACCGCTGAAATGCGACCAGAGCGGATCCATCACCCAGGCAAGATCCTCCAGCGGATCGCCAGCATGCACCATTTCCCAATCGAGAATGGCAAGCAGCCGATCATCCGCGAACAGGAAATTGCCTGAACGGAAATCGCCATGCACGATGCTGATCCGTTGCGCCGGTGGTGGCACGTGGCGCTCCAACCAGCGAAACCCCGCCTCGATCACCGGTTCGGGCCGCAGCCGGTCACTCTCGAAGACGCAGCGCCAGTGTGCCAGCCGTTGCGCCGCCGCGGCATCGGCGGTGACCGACGCCAGCCGGGCGGCTGCCGGCGGTGTGCGATGTATTTGGCCGAGGGCGGTGAACAACGCCTCTCCCAATGCTTTTGCATGGTCGCCATAAGGTTCCGGTGTCAACAAACCGGCGGCGGCACCGCCGGCTATCTCGCGCATCAGAAAGCCCGGGCCCCCGAACCCCGCCGCAGTCGTCTCCAGCCACAAGGGTTCGGGCACCGGCACGACGCTGCCGGCAAAGGCCTTGAGCGCGGCATATTCGGCGGCGCGATCGGTTTCTATCAGGCTCGATACCGGGTCGCGGCGCAGTACCAATGCTTCGCGACGGCCACTGTTGGCGCCCGTCGCATCGAAACGAAAAGTCTGCCGCGAGGCGCCGCCGTGGAAGCGCTTGAACCCGGTGATCGCCACCGGCTCCCGCCATTTGCCGGCGAGATAGGCCGCGAGCGCTTCAGCCGGCAAGGTCGAACAATCCGGTAAAACCGCTTGGCGCGTGCGCTCCGATGCACAATTGTTCGAAAACGCCGCGCCCGGCATGAACCTTGTCGCCGATGCGCAGAGCAGCCGTCACCTGCGCCTGGACATGTGCGCTGGTCGGCAGCGCCGGATCGACTGCAGCAAGATCAAAAATCTCGCCGAGGCCGACATCGGCACCCTGAAACATGCCATGGCCCGAAGTCGGATGGCCATAGCCCAGCCCGCGCATCAGAAAATTGGCACCAAAACTGAAATCGACCGTCACCGCGCTGCCGTCCGGCAAGCGCGCCGCCAACCAAGCGCGTTGGGCATAACGGCTGCCGCTTGCCCATTGGATGCGCATCACCGGGTCAATAAGGTGCTGCCTACTGCCATCGCGGGTCGACACCAAGACGGCGGCGCGGTTCCACGCTCGACCATGGGAGTCATCGTTCGTGTGGAAAAATAACAGCCAGTCATCAAAGGCGACCGGCGTCCACAGCCAAAAGAACTGCGGCGGCTCGGGCGGCACCACCGGCTGGCTGTCGGCGCTGCCGACCGGTCGCACACCCCAGCTGCGGTCTCGCACCCCGCGCCAACCGGCGAGATTGTGGCGGGTGCCGGCGGCGCTGATCCAACCCGACCAATCGCCGCCCTGGGTCATGCGGGTGACGTCCATAAGCGTGCGGCTGCCAATGCGGCGGATGAATCGCGGCTCCTCGATGGGGGCGGCTCGGCCGGTGAAGACCATGTCGCCGGCAATGCCGGTGGCGTTTTCGGTGATGGTGACGCGCAGTCGCTGCAACGGTTCTTCGATCGTGACGGTTACAGGCCCGACATGCGTGTTGAGTCGTTCGTGGTCAAGAATACGGCTCGCGAAAAGCGACCTCTGCGTTGCGCCGTCGGTCACGCTGACCGCGGCATCGATGATATTGAGATGGGGATAAACACCCATCGCCGCACCGAACATCGCACTGCCGTCGGGCGCCTGTCCGTTGAAGAAATAGCGATCATAGAAATTGCGATCGGTACCGGCCACTGCGATCGGCTCCGGCGTCTGGTGGATCGGGTAATCGTCGGCCTTGGTCAACATCTTGTCAGATTGTGGCAGCATCGCCGGGCTGGCAAGCAGTTACTTGCTGTAATCAGTCGCCGGCTGAAAGGTCCGCGGTGCAGCCCCCGCTGTGCAGCTGCATTTTATCGCGAGCATTGAATGTTAATATCTTATAGATTGAAAATCACAAACGGATCGGTAGGTTGTCCTTATGCTGGATGCTATCTCCGTATCACTTGTTGAGCATGATTCGCGCTGGGCCGGGGTTGCGGCAGCTTATGCCGAAAAGCTCGGCGTACTCGGCGATTTGGTTCTGTCGGTCCATCACATTGGCTCGACTTCGGTGCCGGGCCTGCTTGCCAAGCCGATCATCGACCTGCTGCCCGTGGTTTCCAGTATCGCCGCCCTAGATGATCAACTCTGGAAGATCGAAGCGCTCGGTTATCGGCTTTATGGCGAATATGGCCTTCCCGGGCGGCGTTTCTGCGCCTTGCCGGGGGAAAATACCCGGCTTGTCCATCTGCATTTCTTCGAACAGGGTTCAGACCAGATTTTTCACAATCTAGCCTTTCGCGATTATATGCGCTCCCATCCTGACGCCGCACTTGCCTATGCAACCGAGAAGCGGCGGGCCCGAGCGCTGCATCCCGAAAATTCGCATGGCTACACCGCGGAGAAGGCAGCATTCGTACAAGCCACATCACAGCTGGCGCACGCTTGGTTCGCCGAACAACCGGTCGGCCGCGAATTGCGGGCGCGCCCGGCCTGAGCCTCGCGCCGCATATCTATCGCCTTTTGCCGGTGGAAGCCGCATAACGCTTTCGATGCATCTGCTTGTCCTCGGCCTTGGTTATTGCGCCGCTCATTTTGCCACGGCGGTCGCAGCGCGCGGCGGTCGGATCACCGCAGTGCGCTCGCGCGCTGGCCCCGGCGTGCTTACCCTCGACAGTCCCGACCTGCCTGCCGCCATCGCTGCGGCCACCCATATCCTGTCCTCGGTCCCGCCGGGATCCGATGGCGGCGACCCCGTGCTCGCTGCGCATCGCGACCGACTGATCGCGGCACCCGCGGTCTGGTTGGGCTATTTGTCGTCGACCGGCGTCTATGGCGACACCGGTGGCGCCTGGGTCGACGAAACGGCACCGCTGCAGGGCCGCCGCGCTGGTCGGCTCGCGGCTGATCTGGAATGGCAGGCGCTGCACCCGGCCGCCCGCGTCTTTCGCCTGCCCGGCATCTATGGCCCCGGCCGCAGCGCGCTCGACCGGCTGGTCGCCGGCCCGGTTGCACGCATCGATCTGCCCGGCCATGTCTTTTCGCGCGTCCATGTCGACGACATCACCGGCGCCCTGCTTGCCAGCACCAAGCGCGGTGCCCCCGGCGTCTACAATCTTTGCGACGACGAACCCGCCCCGGGCGAAGTCATCACCGCTCATGCCGCCCGCCTGCTCGGCCAGGTGCCCCCGCCATTGCAATCGCTCGCCGAGGCGCGACTTTCACCGATGGGCCGCGCTTTTTATGGTGAGTGCCGCAGAGTGGCCAATGGCAAGATGACGCGGGATTTAGGTCATGCTTTGCGCTATCCAGACTATCGTGCAGGGCTTGCCGCCTGCCTTGAGGAGATGAAGCGATGAAATTCGGTGCCGGCCAGTCAGTCAAACGTGTCGAGGATGTCCGCCTGCTGACCGGCAAGGGCAATTTCACCGATGATCTCCAGCGCGACGGGATGCTTTATGGCGTCACTCTGCGCTCTCCTTATGGTCATGCCGAAATCCGCTCGATCGATACCGCCGCAGCGCTCGCCGTGCCGGGTGTCGTCGCCGTCTACACGTACAACGATGTTGCCGATTACGGCCCCATTCCCTGCCTCGTGCCGCTGTCGGGCCCGGTGCACACCCCGCGCATCCTGCTCGCCAATGACCGCGTGCGCTTCGTCGGTGATGCCGTCGCCTTTGTCGTTGCCGACAGCCGCGAAGCCGCCCGCGCCGGCGCCGACGCCGTCGAGGTCGATTACGCCGAACTCCCCGTCGTCGCTTCGCTCGACGCCGCGCTCGCCGCCGGCGCCCCGCAGATCTGGCCGGAGGCCAAGAGCAACACCCTGTTCGACTGGCAGGTCGGTGACGGCGCCCGGGCCGCCGCTGCGATCGCCGGCTCGGCGCATGTCACTTCACTGCGCATCGTCCAGAACCGCGTCGCACCGACGTCGATGGAAGTGCGTGCCGCGCTTGGCGAATATGACGCCGAAACCCAGACCTTCACGCTGTCAACCGGCAGCCAGGGCGTTGCCGGCATGCGCGGTATGCTCGCCGGGCCGATCCTGAAAGTTGCCCCCGAACAGGTCCGCATCGTCACCGGCGATGTCGGCGGCGGTTTCGGCATGAAGACCTTCATCTATGCCGAATACCCCCTCGTCCTCCACGCCGCCCGCGCACTCGGCAAGCCGGTGAAATGGACCGGGGAGCGCGGCGACGCCTTCCAGACCGACACCCATGGCCGCGCCATGGTCAGCGACGCGACGCTCGGTTTCGACGCCGATGGCCGGATTACTGCGCTGGCAGTCGAAACCTGGTCCGATCTCGGCGCCTATCAGGCCCAGTTCGGCCCCGCCATCCAGACCATGGCCGGCGGCAAGATCATGGGCGGCGTCTATCGCATCCCGACGATCCACAATCTCGTCCATGGCGTCGTCACCAACACCGCGCCGGTCGATGCCTATCGCGGCGCCGGTCGCCCCGAATCGGCCTATGTCATGGAGCGGTTGATCGAAGCCGCCGCCCGCGAACTCGGGATCGGCGTCGACGAGATCCGCCGTCGCAACCTGCTGACGCCCGCGGAACTGCCCCACGATAATGGCATCGGCCTGACTTTCGACATCGGCAATTTCCCCGCCGTGCTCGACAAGGCGCTCACCAATGCCGATTGGGCAGGCTTCCCGGCGCGCAAGGCGGCCGCGGCGGCCAAGGGCCTGCGCCTCGGCCGCGGCATGGCCTATTATGTCGAAATCGCCGGCGGTGGTGGTACCGACGAGTATGCCGATGTCCGCGTTGCCGCCGATGGCAAAGTCGACATGGCGGTCGGCACCCAGTCGAACGGCCAGGGCCATGAAACCGCCTATGCCCAGGTTTTGAGCGAGAAGCTCGGTATCGACATGGACGATATCCGCATCGTCCAGGGCAACACCGATCGCCTTGAAGTCGGCCATGGCACCGGCGGCTCGCGCTCGATGGCGTTCGGCGGCGGCGCCGTCCTTGCTTCGGCCGATGCGCTGATCGAACGCGGCATCGAACTCGCCAAGGCCGATCTTGCTGCCGAAGACATTGATTATGCCGATGGCGTGTTCC
>JBMOFG010000069.1:0-8054 GCA_049314415.1 Polymorphobacter sp. | reverse complement strand
CTCGACCTGATGACAACGCCAAAGCTGGTCAGCGATGCCAAGACCTACTTCACCGATGTCCAGCTGAAGACAGATACATATGACCCGGTGCTCGGTCCCGACGACCAGCCGGCGATCTGGCTCAACACCGATGTGATGAACCGCCTGCGCCCGGCGATGGAGAAGTTCTACTACGATCCGGCGAAATACCCGTCCTATCTCGAACAGCTCGGCATCGATTATGAAAAGGTCGCGATGACGCCGATCGGTAAATAAGGCCGCGTTGTCCAACGCTCCCCTGCCGCCGTCCTGAAGGGGAGCTTCGCCCCCTTCAGGACGTTCCCGCCTCCGATTTTTCGAGTGCCGGGCCTGTCTGCCGGCTTCGCGCCCTTGGCACGGCGGGCATCCGTGACCCCGTTGTCATCACCGGCGGAATTGACGAAACAGGCAGCCGACCCTACATCGCGTCGGTTCGACAGCGGCGGAGCCTTGTGCCCGCTTCTCCCCAGTGCGTCAGGATTTTCATGCTCGGATTCGGCGGTATCGCCAAGCGGTTGTTCGGCTCGAGCAACGATCGCTACATCAAGTCGCTGGCGCCCTTGGTCGCGCGCATCAATGCGCTTGAACCCATGATGATGCCCTTGTCCGATGAGGCGCTGAAAGGCCAGACTGACAAGCTGAAGGCCGAACTCGCCGCCGGCAAGTCGCTCGATGACATTCTGCCCGAAGCCTTTGCCGCCGTGCGCGTGGCCGCCCGGCGCGCCATGGGAATGCGCCATTTCGATGTGCAGCTAATCGGCGGGGTGGTTCTCCACCGCGGGGAAATCGCCGAAATGCGTACCGGCGAAGGTAAGACCCTGGTCGCCACGCTCGCTGTCTATCTCAATGCGCTGGCCGGCAAGGGCGTCCATGTCGTGACGGTCAACGATTATCTGGCAGCGCGCGATGCCGGCTGGATGGGCCAGGTCTATAAATTCCTCGGGCTCAGCGTTGGTGTCATCGTTCCCAACATCGACGACAACACCCGCCGCGAAGCCTATGCCGCCGATATCACCTATGGCACCAACAACGAATTCGGCTTCGACTATCTGCGCGACAACATGAAATACAGCCGCGAGCAGATGGTGCAGCGGCCCTTCCATTTCGCCGTCGTCGATGAAGTCGATTCGGTACTGATCGACGAAGCGCGCACCCCGCTGATCATTTCTGGCCCCACCGACGACAAGTCGGAGATGTACATGGCCGTTGATATCATGGTGAAGGAACTCGTCGCCAGCGATTACGAGATCGACGAAAAGGCAAAATCGGTCATCCTGACCGAAGATGGCACCGAGAAGGCCGAGCGCGCGTTGTCGGCTGCCGGGCTTCTTGAAGGCGAGAATCTGTACGATTTCGAGAATACTCAGGTCGTCCACCACCTCAACCAGGCGCTGCGCGCCAATGTCATCTATCGCCGCGATACCGATTACATCGTGCGCGGTGGCAAGGTCGTCATCATCGACGAGTTCACCGGCCGCATGATGGATGGCCGGCGCTGGTCCGATGGCCTGCACCAGGCGGTGGAGGCCAAGGAAGGCGTCCAGATCCAGCCCGAAAACCAGACGCTGGCGAGCGTGACCTTCCAGAATTATTTCCGCATGTACCCCAAATTGGGCGGCATGACCGGTACCGCCGCCACCGAGGCATCGGAATTCTTCGATATCTACAAACTGAATGTCGTCGAGATCCCGACCAATCAGCCGGTGTCGCGCCAGGATGTGGATGACGAATTCTACAAGGACGCCGACCAGAAGTATAAGGCGATCGTCAAGACCATCCGCGAAGCAACGGCGCGCAATCAGCCGATTCTGGTGGGCACCGTGTCGATCGAAAAAAGCGAGATGCTCAGCGAGTTCTTGAAGCGCGAGAATGTCGAGCATGTCGTGCTCAACGCCCGCTTCCATGAACAGGAAGCCCATATCGTCGAACAGGCCGGGCGGCTGGGCGCTGTGACCATCGCCACCAACATGGCAGGCCGCGGCACCGATATCCAGCTCGGCGGCAATTTCGAAGCGCGGGTGGCGCGCGAACTTGGTGACATGCCCGAAGGCGCCGAACGCGACGCCGCCATTGCCCGCATCAAGCGGGAAGTGCAGACCGAGCGTGAAGCCGTCCGCGCGGCTGGCGGCCTGTTCGTGCTTGGCACCGAACGCCACGAAAGCCGGCGCATCGACAACCAGTTGCGCGGTCGCTCGGGCCGTCAGGGCGATCCCGGTTTCAGCCGTTTTTACCTCAGCCTCGATGACGACCTTCTGCGCATCTTCGGCCAGCAGTCGATGCTGAGCCGCATGATGAACAATGGCCTCGAGGATGGCGAGGCGATCGTCCACCCGTGGATTTCCAAGGCGATCGAGACTGCGCAGAAGAAGGTCGAGGCGCGCAACTACGATGTGCGCAAGCAATTGCTGCAGTATGACGATGTCATGAACGACCAGCGCAAGGTCGTTTACGAACAGCGCGCCGACATCATGGATTCGCAGGCCGTCGGCGATGTCGTCATCGACATGCGCCACGAAACCATCAATGCTCTCGTCGCGACGCACTGCCCGGCGGGCAGCTATCCCGAACAATGGGATGTCGAAGCGCTGGAAGAAGCGGTGCGCGGCACGCTGGCGCTCGACCTTGCCGTACGCGACTGGCCGGCCGAGGCTGCGATCGATCCCGAAATCGTCGTCGACCGTCTGATCGCCGCCGCCGATGCCGCGATGGCCGAAAAGGCGCGCGGCGTGCCGGCCGGAACTTGGGTGGAGATCGAAAAGAACTTCCTGCTTCAGGCACTCGACCATCACTGGAAGGAGCATCTGGCGACGCTCGATGCGCTGCGTCAGGTCATTCACCTGCGTGCCTATGCGCAAAAGACGCCGCTCAATGAGTATAAGTCGGAAGCCTTTGCGCTTTTCGAACGCATGCTCGTTATCGTCCGCGAGGACGTGACGCGTATGCTGGCCAATGCCCAATTTCAGGCCGAAGCGCCGCCGATGCCGGCGATGCCGGGCTTTGTGACGACCCATATCGACCCGTTAACCGGCGAGAACGACGCCTTTGGCAGCGGTCCTCTGGCGCTCGATGCCTTTGGTTCGCTGCCGCCGGGCGCGCTAAGCGGCGCCGTGGCTGCGGCGGCGGAGCTGAGCGAGGTTGATCCCGAGGACCTGGCCGAATGGCATCGCGCCGTGTCGCGCAACGCCGAATGCCCGTGCGGATCGGGCAAGAAGTTCAAGCATTGCCACGGCGTGCTGTAGACCGACGCGGGGGCGCGGCGCATGATCAATAATGCCGCGCTCGCCCCCATGGTTGCCATGGTGTTCTTGACCTTTGCGGTCTGGACGATGCTGTTCATCCGCCGCATCCCCAAGCTGAAGTCCGACCCTGTGCCATTGGATGCCATGCGCATCCGGGCCACACGCCCGATTCTTTCTGAGAAGGAAATGGCGGCGAACGACAATTTGATGAACCTGTTCGAGCTGCCGGTGCTGTTCTACGCCCTTTGCTTCGCGCTGGCGGTGACCGGCTGGCACAGCGCCTTCTTCAGCTTTGGCTGCTGGGGCTATGTCGCGCTGCGCGCTGCCCATTCGGCGATCCACTGCAGCTTCAACAATGTGCTGATGCGCTTTATCGCCTATCTGCTTTCGACGCTGCTGCTGTTCGCGCTTTGGGTCGGGTTCGGGCTGCGGCTGGCTGCCTAAGGCCGATAATAGGGTCGGCAGCCCGCCACCGTCACCCGCTCCATGATTCGCCGCGCCGGATAATAATCGGATGCTGCAAAATGCTGGCTCGACCGATTGTCCCAAAAGGCGATCGATCCGGGCTGCCAGCGAAAGCGGCACTGGATTTCAGGATCTGCCGCCTGTGCATAGAGATGCGCCAACAGGTCATCGCTTTCGTGCGGCGACAGCCCCTTGATATGGCTGGTGAAGGCGCCGTTGACATAGAGACAGGACAGGCCTGTTTCGGGGTGGGTGCGGACGACAGGATGCTCCATCGGCGGATATTTGGCGTGAAGCTCCGCCGCCGGCTTGCCCAGCCGAGCGGCAAACACCCGGGCGATATCATGCACGGCCGTCAGCCCGGATACGAAGCGCTGCATTTCCGGGCTCAGCCGGGCGAAGGCGGCGTTCATGTCGACGAACAGCGTGTCGCCCCCCACCGGCGGGACCTCGATGGCGCGCAGAATCGAACCCAGCGACGGCTTTTCGCGCCAGGTGACATCGCTGTGCCAAAAGTTTTCCTTGCCGCGATTGTCGGGACCATGCTCGATTCGCAGTATCTCCGGATCGGGCTGGTTCGCCGGCGTTGCCGGATGGATTTCAAGATCACCGAAATGTCGGGCAAAGGCGATATGTTGCGCCGCTGTCAAAGACTGGTCGCGAAAGAAGATGACCTTGTGCGCCAGCAAAGCTGATCGGATGGCGAGAATATGGTCGCCGATATCCGGACTGGCGAGATCGATGCCGCAGAGCTCCGCCCCGATCGCCGGGGTCAGCGGCATGATGGTAAATGGCGGCGCCACGGCGCCTGGCTTCTGTCGCTGGGTTGCCATGCACAATCTCCCCGGCCTCTGGCGGGCCACGCCGATACTATCGGTTCTCGGGTTCTGCTGTGCAAGCAGCAGCGTTGACCATGTCGCGTTGCAACAGGAATCCAATTGACGCGTCACAGACCCAAGACTATACGCCGCGCTTCGCGACAAGGGCTGGCTATGGCTGGCTTGGCGTCTGCGAACGGAAACGACAGGCTGCGCCGTACGCGTGAAGCTCCTGCAAGGGGGCCTTGTTGCGTTTATGCCGTGAGACGAAGTCGAACGACTTTGGTCCCTCGGGCGGGGCAGATCTGGAGTAGGCCGTTTCACCATGGTGGCGGAACAGCCGAACAGCAAAAGAGAGATGAATGCCCACAATCAACCAGCTGATCCGCAAGGGTCGCGAGCCGCAGAAGGCCCGCAACAAGGTGCCGGCCATGGAGGCCTGCCCCCAGAAGCGTGGTGTTTGCACCCGCGTTTACACGACGACCCCGAAGAAGCCGAACTCGGCGCTTCGCAAGGTTGCCAAGATCCGTCTTACCAATGGCTTCGAAGTCATCGGCTACATCCCCGGCGAAGGCCACAACCTTCAGGAGCACTCCGTGGTCCTGATTCGCGGCGGCCGCGTCAAGGATTTGCCCGGTGTGCGTTACCACGTCCTGCGCGGCGTTCTCGATACCCAGGGGGTCAAGAACCGCAAGCAGAGCCGGTCGAAGTACGGCGCCAAGCGCCCTAAGTAAGGATTAGAAAATGGCTCGTCGTCGTCGCCCAGAGAAGCGTGAAATTCTCCCCGATCCCCGTTTCGGTGATGTGGTGCTCTCCAAATTCATGAACCTCGTCATGTACGAGGGCAAGAAGTCCGTTGCCGAATCGATCGTCTATTCGGCGCTCGAAACCATCGAAGCCAAGAGCCGCCGTGAACCGGTCGGCGTCTTCCACGATGCGCTCGCCAATGTCCGTCCGGGCATCGAAGTGCGCTCGCGTCGCGTCGGTGGGGCGACCTATCAGGTCCCTGTCGAAGTGCGTCCTGAACGCGCTCAGGCCCTGGCCATCCGCTGGCTGATCGCCTCGGCGCGCAAGCGCAGCGAGCATACGATGGCGCAGCGTCTGTCGGGCGAATTGCTTGATGCTGCCAACAACCGCGGTGCCGCCGTCAAAAAGCGCGAAGATTCGCACCGGATGGCCGAAGCCAACCGGGCCTTCTCGCATTATCGTTGGTAACCGGCGCAAGCGCCGTCATACGCTGGTAACAAGGGCGGCTGTATGGCCGCCCATCCTTTCAACTCTCGCTGGTAGTTTCCCCCATGCCTCGCACAACCCCGCTCGAGCGTTATCGCAATATCGGCATTATGGCGCATATCGACGCCGGTAAGACGACGACGACCGAGCGTATCCTGTATTACACTGGCAAGTCCTACAAGATCGGCGAAGTGCATGAAGGCACCGCGACGATGGATTGGATGGAGCAGGAGCAGGAGCGTGGCATCACGATCACGTCGGCTGCCACGACGTGCTTCTGGGATGACCATCGCATCAATATCATCGATACACCGGGACACGTGGATTTCACCATCGAAGTTGAGCGCTCGCTGCGCGTGCTCGATGGTGCGGTCGCCTGCTTCGACGGCGTTGCCGGCGTCGAGCCGCAATCGGAAACCGTGTGGCGCCAGGCGGACAAGTACAAGGTGCCGCGCATGTGCTTCGTCAACAAGCTGGACCGCACCGGCGCCAATTTCGATCGCTGCGTCCAGATGATCAAGGACCGCCTCGGCGCGCGTCCGGCGGTACTGTACTTGCCGATTGGCCTCGAGGGCGATTTCATTGGTCTCGTCGATCTGGTCGAGAACCGCGCCATCATCTGGCTCGAGGAGTCGCTCGGCGCCAAGTTCGAATATAAGGAAATTCCGGCCGAATATGCCGATGCCGCAGCGGTCGCTCGTTCCGAGCTGATCGAAATGGCCGTCGAGCAGGACGACGACCTGATGGAGGCCTATCTTGAAGGCACCGAGCCAACCGTTGCGCAGCTGAAGGCGCTGATCCGCAAGGGCACGCTGGCGTTCGCGTTCGTGCCCGTGTTGTGCGGCTCGGCGTTCAAGAACAAGGGCGTGCAGCCGCTGCTCGACGCTGTTGTCGATTATCTGCCGAGCCCGCTCGACATTCCGCCCATGCACGGCATCAATTTGAAGGACGAGGACGAGATCCGCGAAGCATCCGACGATGCGCCGTTCTCGGCGCTGGCTTTTAAGATCATGACCGATCCGTTTGTCGGCACACTGACCTTTGCCCGCATCTATTCGGGCAAGATGGAGGCCGCCTCCACCGTCATGAACTCGGTCAAGGACAAGCGCGAGAAGATCGGCCGCATGCTGCTCATGCATGCCAACAACCGGGAAGATATCAAGGAAGCCTATGCCGGCGACATCGTCGCGCTGGTCGGCCTCAAGGATGTGACCACCGGCGACACGCTGTGCGCGCCGCTGAAGCCGATCATCCTCGAACGCATGGAGTTCCCGGAACCCGTGATCGAAGTCGCCGTGGAACCCAAGACCAAGGCCGACCAGGAAAAGATGGGTATCGCGCTTAACCGTCTGGCGCAGGAAGATCCGTCGTTCCGCGTCAATTCGGACATGGAATCGGGCCAGACCATCATCAAGGGCATGGGCGAGCTCCACCTGGAAATCCTCGTCGATCGCATGCGTCGCGAGTTCAAGGTCGAAGCCAATGTCGGCGCGCCGCAGGTGGCTTACCGCGAATCGCTGGCGAAGAAGGTCGATGTTGACTACACCCACAAGAAGCAATCGGGTGGCTCGGGCCAGTTCGGTCGCATCAAATTCTCGGTCGAACCCGGCGAGCGTGGCTCGGGCATCATTTTCAAGGATGATGTGAAGGGCGGCAATATTCCCAAAGAATATATTCCGTCGGTCGAAAAGGGCATTCGCGAAGTTGCCGCTTCCGGCTCGCTGATCGGTTTCCCGATCATCGATTTCGTCGCGACGCTGTATGACGGCGCCTATCACGATGTCGATTCATCGGCGCTGGCGTTTGAAATCACCGGTCGTGGCGGGATGCGCGAAGCGGCGACCAAGGCCGGAATCAAGCTGCTCGAGCCCGTGATGAAGGTCGAAGTTGTGACCCCGGAAGACTATCTGGGTGACGTCATCGGCGATCTCAACTCGCGCCGCGGGCAGATCCAAGGCACCGATACGCGCGGCAACGCGCAGGTTATCGATGCCCAGGTGCCGCTGGCCAACATGTTCGGGTACGTCAATCAGCTGCGCTCGATGAGCCAGGGCCGGGCGCAGTATTCGATGCAGTTCAGCCATTACGAGGAAGTGCCCTCGAACGTGGCCGAGGAGATCAAGCTGAAACTGGCTTGATTTATTCGAAAATGGCGCTAGTCAGCGCCGCTCACGGCTTGCGCTGGTCAGGCGTACACCGGCTAACGCTATTCGAAACGACAATTTTCTGGAAAGAGGTTCACGGCCATGGGTAAGGCAAAATTCGTTCGCGACAAACCGCA
>JBMOFG010000068.1:0-8057 GCA_049314415.1 Polymorphobacter sp. | reverse complement strand
CAGCAACAGCGTCGCTGCCAGGCGCATCCGGTGGAAGGGCGTCGCCGGCAACGCGAAAGGCGCGAACAGTCGCAGTGGCCGACTATTCCGCTGGTTGCGGCGCTGCGGGCTTGAGTGCAGCGCCTTCATTATTGGTGAGCCAGCGCAGAAGGCGCGGCGCAAGCCATTCCTCGATGCCGACAGCAATGCTGAAGCTGGCGGGAACGATGACCAGCGTAAGCGCCGTCGACATGATCAGGCCGCCGATGACGACCACGCCCATCGGCGCCCGCCATGAACCGTCGCCATCGAGCGAGAGCGCGATCGGCAGCATGCCGGCGACCATGGCGACCGTTGTCATCACGATCGGCTGGACGCGCTTGTGCCCGGCTTCGAGGATGGCGGCGGTGCGTTCGACGCCCTTGCCCATTTCCTCGATCGCCATGTCGACGAGCAAAATCGAGTTCTTGGCGACGATGCCGAGCAGCATCAGCAGCCCGATGAACACCGGCATCGAGATTGCCTGGCCTGTCAGGTGCAGCGCGATGCCGCCACCCAGCGGCGCCAGCAGCAGCGACCCCATGTTGACGAAGGGCGGCAGCACGCGCTTGTAGAGTAGCACCAGCACGGCAAACACCAGCAGCACGCCGGCAATGACGGCGTAGATGAAGTTGACGAGCAGTTCGGCCTGCCACTTGTCCTGGCCCAGCTTGACCGTTTCGATACCTTTCGGCAGCTCTTTCATCGCCGGCAGCGCATCGATCTTGGGCTGGGCATCGCCCGATACCAGCCCGGGGGCAAGATCGGCACCGATCAAAACACGACGATTTTGATTGTAGCGGCGGATCTGGGTGGCACCGGCGCCAAAGCTGATGTCGGCAATCACCTTCAACGGGACGGTGCCGCCCCGCGCGGTGGGGACCGGCAGATTTTCCAGCGTCGAGATGCTGCGCCGTGACGTGTCGGCCAGCGCGACCCGGATGGGGATCTGCCGGTCAGCGAGCGAGAATTTCGCAACATTCTGGTCAATGTCACCCTGTGTCGCGATGCGGATGGTTTCCGACAGCGCCGCTGTGGTGACACCCATTTCGGCGGCAAGGTCGAAACGCGGACGGATGGTGATTTCCGGTCGGCGGTTGTCGCCTTCGATGCGTGGCTGGCGCAGTTCCGACAGTCCGCGCATCTGTTCGACGATCTTGTCGGCGGTGGCATTGAGCTGATCGGGGTTGCTGCCGGCGAGCATGACGGTGATGTCGCGCCCGCTGCCGCCACCACCGCTTTGCGACTGGAAATAGACGCGCGCGTCGGGGATCGCCTGCAACTGCGGCGCCAACTGGCGTTCAAACTCCACGCTGGTGGTCGGGCGGTCCTTCCTGAGTGTCAGGAAGATATCGGCATCGCCGGCGTTGATGTCGGAAAAGGCGGCAGCGACGACCGGCGATTTTTCCAGAATGGCGGTGGCAGCATCGGCTACCGCTTCGGTCTGCGCCACGGTCGAGCCGGGTGGCAGCGAAATCTTGACCTGGCTGAAATCGGTATCCGTGGTCGGCTGGAAGGTCAGTGGGAGGGTGGTAAACGCCCAAACGGTGCAGAGCAATGCGCCGCCGCCACCGACCAGGATGACTTTCCAGCGGTTGTTGAGCGACCAGCGCAGCACCGACATATATTGGCGCACCCAGGCACCTTCGCCATGTTCGGCCACGCCATGGCTTTTCAGAAAATAGGCGGCGAGCATCGGCGTGATCAGCCGCGCCACGGCCAGGCTGAGCAGTACCGAGACAACGACCGTGAAGCCGAAGTTTTTGAAGAATTGCCCGGATATCCCGGGCATCAGCCCGACCGGCAGGAACACCGCGACGATGGCGCTGGTGGTTGCCACGACGGCGAGGCCGATCTCGTCGGCGGCGTCCATCGATGCCTGATAGGCGGTCTTGCCCATCCGCATGTGGCGGACGATATTCTCGATCTCGACGATGGCATCATCGACCAGAACCCCGGCAACCAGGCTGAGCGCCAGCAGGCTGAGGGTGTTCAGCGAAAAGTCGAGCAGATCCATGAAATAAAAGGCGGGAATGGCCGACAGCGGGATCGCGATCGCCGAAATGATCGTTGCGCGCCAGTCGCGCAGGAACACGAACACCACAATGACGGCGAGCAGGGCGCCTTCCCACATCGCGCTGACCGCAGATTTATACTGGCCCCGGGTATATTCGACGCTGGTGAACAGCTGGGTGAACCTGATCTTGGGGTTCTGCTTCTGGATTTCCTCGATCACTTTGACCGATTCGTCGAACACGGTGATGTCCGATGACCCCTTGGCCTTGCTGATGCCGAAGTTGAGCACCTGACGGCCGTCTTTCTTGGCGACATTGCGCTGCTCGGCAAAACTGTCCTTCACATCGGCAATATCGGCAAGGCGGACATTGCGGCCGTTGCCCAGCGAGATCTGGGTTTCGCCAAGCCCGACGGCGCCGCTGGCGTTGCCGAGCACGCGCACCGACTGTTCAGAACCAGCGATTTCGGCGCGGCCACCGGCGGCGTTGATGTTGACCTGGCGCAACTGGCCGTTCACCTGCGACGCGGTCAGGCCAAAGGCCTGCATGCGCGCCGGATCGAGCACCACGCGGATTTCGCGGCTGACGCCGCCACCCCGCCGCACCTGCGCGACGCCCGGCACGCCGAGAAGCTTCTTGGCGATGTTATTGTCGACAAACCAGCTGAGTTCCTCGAGCGTCATGTCGACGGCTTCGACCGAGTAATAGGCCAGCGCGCCGTTGCCGCCGATATCGATGCGCGACACCTGCGGCTGGAGAATGCCCTGAGGCAGGTCGCCGCGGATGTTCGAGACAGCGTCACGCACATCGTTGACGCCGCGGTCGATCGGCGTGCCGACGGTGAACTGCACGCTTGTCCGCGACTGGCCTTCGGAAACGACCGAGGTGATTTCATCGACGCCGTTGAGGCTGCGTACCGCGGCTTCGACGCGCTGCGTGACCTGGGTTTCCATTTCCGTTGGCGCGGCGCCGGGCTGGTTGACCACGACGGCCGCTACCGGGAAATCGATCTCGGGCATGTCGTTGATGTCCATCGTCACAAAGCTGACGATGCCGGCTAATGTGAGCATGGCAAAAGCCACAAGGGCCGGAACCGGGTTGACGATCGACCAACTGGAGATGTTGCGCATCGGTCTGCCTCAGCGGGTCGTACGGGCGAGAACAGGAGCGATTTTTTCGCCGGCACGCAGGAAGGCGCCGGCGCTCAGCACCACCTTTTCGGAACCCGAAAGACCCGATGCGATGCTGACGCCCTGGTCGCCGATTACGCCGGTGGCGATTCCGCGCCGCTCGACCCGATTGTCGGCACCCACGACGAGGACAAAATTGCCCTTGTCGTCAGCAAGCACGGCTGATTGCGGCAGTACCGGATGCATGGCGTCACCCGACGCGATACGGGCGCGGGCAAAGGCACCGACGCGCAGGCCGGGTTCATAATTCAGCGCAATGCGGACAATACCCTGCCGGCTGGTCGCATCGATAACCGGATCAAGCAGCCATATCTTGCCGCGATATTCTGTCGTCGAGCCGACGGGGGTGACGCTTGCTGGCATGCCGGGCTTGAGCCGCGCCAGATCCTGTTCGGCCACCTGGGCGCGCATTTCGAGTACGCCACCTTCGGCGATCCGAAACAACATGGTCGCCGGGGAGACGATCTGGCCGGTTTCGACATTGCGGGCGAGGACGAGGCCGGCGGCGGGGGCACGAACATTAAGGCGCTCGATGCGGGCGTTATTCTCTGCAAGTTGCGCGCGGGCAACCGAAACGCGGGCGAGTGCACCGTCACGGGTCGCGGTACGCTGGTCGATATCGGCCTTGGAAATGAAGCCCTTGGCGACCAGCGCTTCGGCGCGGGCAAGATTGGCCTGCGCCAGACGGGCGTCGGCTTCGGCCTGCCGCACGCTGGCGGCAAGCTGGATCGATTGCTGGGTCTGTACGGCATTATCGATCCGCACCAGAATCTGACCGCGTGCGACCGACTGGCCGGCTTCGACAAGCACGTCGGTCACGCGCCCGCCTTCGCCCTGAACACCCACTGCCGCATCGCGTCGCGCCGCTATCGAACCCGGCGCTGTCACGACATCGGCCACCGCCGTCATGCCGGGCACCATCACCGTTACCTGCGGCAGGGCGCTGACCACCGGCGCCTGGACCGGCGCCGGACCGAAAAGCTTCCACAAGCCAAAGCCCGCCACCAGCACGCCGATCGCGGCCAGCAGCGGCACAAGCCAGCGCTTGCCGCGCACCGGGCCGGATTCCGATGCGAAAGCATAGCTATCGGCCGTTTCTGTATCCGGCAACTTGTTGTACATGTTCATACTCAACTCAATCCCGTGCGAATAACTGTATTATATTAATACGTCACTCTTGCCAAGCGCGGTATACCGCAGGACTGTGGCGCTGCGAAGGCAGTTTCTGAGTCGCACTCGGCAATTATTGGCACAGCGTCAATTTGCCTTGTTCGCCCGCTCGGGGCAGGTTGGCTCTCTGCCGAACGCTTGTACCGGAGACGCATGACATGACTCTTTTCGGACTGATCGGTACGGTGATTGTTGGTCTTGTCGTCGGCGCCATCGCCAAATGGCTGTCACCCGGGCCAAAACCCAGCGGCTGCCTCGTCACCATCGTCATTGGCATTGTCGGTGCCTATCTTGCACGCCTGATCGGAAGCGAATTGTTCGGCTGGTATCGCGATGGCGATGCACCGGGCTGGATCATGTCGGTGATCGGCGCCATGCTGTTGCTCTGGGTGCTGCGCTTGTTCGAAAATCGGCGCTGACCGCGTTCAGCGAGCGGAAACCCCGGGGCTGACAGACTGACGGCAAAATTTGGTTATTCGGAGACGTATCATGATCATCCGTCGCGTCATTGTCACCATGGCCCTGCTGACTGGGGCAGCGGCGCGGGCCGGGGCGGTGCCCGTTTTGCCGACCCCGACAATGCTGACGGTCGCTGCCGAGGGCCGGGTGACCCGCGCCCCCGACATCGCCGAAGTGTCGGGCGGCGTGGTAACCAGCGCGCCGACGGCGGCAGCTGCCATGGCCGAAAATGCCATCCGAATGACGGCGGTGGTCGCTGCGGTGAAAAAGGCCGGCATCGCCGATCGCGATATCCAGACGTCGGGCCTCAACCTGCAAGCACAATATCGCTATGAAAATAACCGGCCGCCGGTGCTCAGCGGCTATCAGGTAACCAACACCGTCAACCTGCGCCTGCGCAGGATCGGCGAGGCCGGCCGCCTCCTCGACACGCTCGTCGGTGTCGGCGCCAACCAGATCAGCGGGCCGAACTTCTTGGTCGATGCCGCCGATATCGCGCTCGATGAAGCCCGGGTCGCTGCGGTCAAGCAGGCGCGCACCCGCGCCGAACTCTATGCCAAGGCCGCCGGCCTGCGCCTCAAACGCATTATCTCGATAAGCGAAAGCAGCACCAGCGAACCGGGGCAGCGCCCGATGCTGATGGCCCGCCCGATGCTGATGGAAGCCGCCCCGCCGGTCGAGCCGGGCGAAGTTGCGCTTGCCGTGAATGTGACGATGGTGTTCGAGCTGGAATAGCGCAAACCACGCGCCGTGGCTCAGGCGATCGTCGCGCCGCCGTCAATAACAAAGCATTGTCCGGTGGCGAAACCGCCGGCCTTGCCCGCCAGCAGCACCGCCATGCCGGCGATTTCATCGGGAATGCCGATGCGGCGCAGCGGGGCGTTGCTGGTCGAAATTTTCAGGATTTCGGGATTGTCCCATAGCGCCTTGGCGAAATCGGTCTTGATGAGGCCGGGCGCGATGCAGTTGACACGGACATTGTCGGGCCCAAATTCGGCGGCGAGGTTGCACGCGAGCTGCATGTCGGCGGCCTTGGAAATGCAATAGGCGCCAATAACGGTGGAGGCCTTCAGCCCGCCGACCGACGAGATAATGGTGATGCTGCCGTCCTTGCGGGCACGCATGGCGGGGGCGACCATGGTGATCAGCCAATGGTTCGAAATGATATTGTTCTGCAGGATCTTGCCGAACTGATCATCGCTGATGCCATCCTGTGGGCCGAAATAGGGGTTCGACGCGGCATTGCAGACGAGATGATCGATCTGGCCGAAGCGTTCGATGGTCTTGTCGACGAGCGCTTGCAGGCTGGCCTTGTCGGCGATGTTGGCGGGGATGCTGACCGCGGCTTCGCGGCCGACGGCAGCGTTGATTTCGGCGGCGGCGGCTTCGCAGACATCGGCCTTGCGGCTGCTGATGATCACATTGGCGCCATGTTCGGCCATGCGGTGGGCGATCGCCTTGCCGATGCCCTTCGATGATCCGGTGATGAGCGCAGTCTGGCCGGTCAGATCGAAAAGCGCTGGCATGGTCATGGCGGGTTCCCCAGAGATATTTGCGCGGCTGTTATGGCGCGGGCGGAACCGGCTGTCACCTGCCTGCGCCACGCCGTTTCCGCGTGATGACAAGCGCGCGACATGACGCCATGGTGGGGAATGGCCGAATCGATACTCTCCAATCTCGCCCGTCCCGGCGTGCGCGCCACCTGGCTCGCCTGCTTGTTCTTTGCCGGTTTCGGCTGCCTCATTCCGTTCCTGCCAGTGTGGCTGGAAAAGGCGCATGGCTTTTCGGGATCGCAGATTGGGTTGGTGCTCGCCATCGGCGGGTTTTCACGGATCATCGCCGGACCGTTGACGGCGGCATGGGCCGATGGCCGCCGCGACCGGCGGGCGCCGATGTTCTTGTTTGCCGGCATCATGACGCTGGGGTTCGGCGCGCTGTGGTTTGTCGAAGGGTTTACCGCGGTGTTCATCATCGTGTTGCTGATGGATGTTGCTTTCTGGGGCCTGGTTCCTGTGGTCGAATCGGCGCTGCTGCGGCTGACCAAATATGGCTGGCCGCGTTATGGTCTGGCGCGCGGTTTGGCTTCAGCGGCGTTCGTCGTGGGTTCGAGCGCAGTCGGCATGCTGATCGACCGTTATGGCGAATGGGCGATATGGGGCTGGCTGTTCGGCATTTCGGCGGCACTGATCGCTGCCTCGGCGTGGATGAAGGCCGAACCGGTGGCAGGTGACCGCGAAGCACCGTTCGCCGATCGCTTCAAATCGGGCATCGGTATGCTCAAGGACCGCAAGTTCGCGCTGATGATCTTTTCGGCCGGGCTGATTCAAGCAACCCACAGCTATTTCTATGTCGCCGGCACGCTGATCTGGAATAACGACCAGCAATTGTCATCGACGCTGGCCGGCAATCTCTGGTCGGTAGGGGTGATTGCCGAAGTCGGCTTCCTGATCTTTCTGGCGCGGTGGACCGAACGCTTCGCGCCCGAGACGCTCATTCTTTTCGGTGGCCTGTGTGCGATCCTGCGCTGGACGACGCTGGCGACGCTGCCGCCGGTCTGGGCGCTGTATGGGCTGCAACTGCTCCACGCCGGCACCTTTGCCGCGACCTTCTTGGGCGGGGTGCGGATGACACAGGCGCTGCACGGCGATGAACGCACCGCGACGGCGCAGATGATCTATATGGCGCTCGCCTCGGCGCCGGCGCAGGCGATCACCACGCTGATTTCGGGCGAATTGTACGAATATCTCAACATCACCGGCCGAGGCGCGCTCGGCTATCTGTCGATGACGGCGGTCGCGGTACTCGGCACCGGGCTGGCGTGGCTGCTGTGGCTGCGGCGGGATGTGGTGGCTGTGCCGCAGGGGGCAGCGGCGTAGCGCCGTTCGGGTCGCGCCTCAATCCAGCGCCAGCGCGGCGTCGGGCTCGCTGGCATAGTCGGGCAGCGGGATGGCCGCCGCCGCCGCGCGCAGGGCATTGCTCCACCGGTCGTTCATTTCGCGATAATAGCTGTCTTCACTGTCGATGCGGTGCAGCAACTCGACCCGCGAAGTGCCCGAACGCACGGTGACCAGATCGATGGGGAGGCCGACGGCAAGGTTCGACCGCATCGTCGCCGAAAAGGAGATCAGCGCGATCTTGATGGCTTCGGCCATTGGCGTTTCAAAGCTCATCATGCGGTCGAGCACCGGCTTGCCATATTTGTGCT
>JBMOFG010000067.1:0-8112 GCA_049314415.1 Polymorphobacter sp. | reverse complement strand
CCGACGCCGTTCTGCCGACGATGGGCGGGCAGACCGCGCTCAACACGGCGCTCGCGCTGCATCGCGACGGCACCCTGGCAAAATATGGCGTCGAATTGATCGGCGCTGACGCCGAAGCGATTGACAAGGCCGAGGACCGGCTGAAATTCCGCGATGCGATGACCAGGATTGGTCTTGAATCGCCCAAGTCGCAGATTGCCCATTCGATCGACGAAGCCATGGCGGCCCTCGATGTTGTCGGTCTGCCGACGATTATCCGGCCAAGCTTCACGATGGGCGGCACCGGCGGCGGCATCGCCTATAACAAGGAGGAATTTGTCCGCATCGTCACTGGCGGCCTCGATGCCTCGCCGACCACCGAAGTGCTGGTCGAGGAATCGGTGCTTGGCTGGAAAGAATATGAAATGGAGGTTGTCCGCGACAAGTCGGACAATGCCATCATCATTTGTTCGATCGAGAATATCGACCCTATGGGCGTTCAGACCGGCGATTCGATCACCGTCGCCCCGGCGCTGACGCTGACCGACAAGGAATATCAGATCATGCGCAACGCGAGCATTGCTTGCCTGCGCGAGATCGGCGTCGAAACCGGCGGTTCCAACGTTCAGTTCGCGGTCAATCCCAAGGATGGCCGCCTTGTCGTCATCGAGATGAACCCGCGCGTGTCGCGCTCCTCGGCGCTGGCATCCAAGGCGACGGGCTTCCCCATCGCCAAGGTCGCCGCATTGCTCGCCGTCGGTTACACACTCGATGAGGTCATGAACGACATAACCGGGGCGACGCCGGCTTCGTTCGAACCGACGATCGATTATGTCGTCACCAAAATTCCGCGCTTCGCCTTTGAAAAATTCAAGGGGTCGGAGCCGTTGCTGTCGACCGCGATGAAGTCGGTCGGTGAGGTCATGGCGATCGGCCGCAACTTCCAGGAAAGCGTGCAAAAGGCGCTGCGCGGGCTCGAAACCGGACTGACCGGTTTTGATGAGATCGAATTTCTGATTGGCGCGTCGCATGAAGAGATCGAGGCTGAGCTTTCCCGCGCCACCCCCGATCGCCTGCGTGTCGCTGCCCAGGCGCTGCGCGAAGGCATGAGCGTTGAACGGATCCATGCCGTCGCCAAGTTCGAACCCTGGTTCCTGCGCCAGATTGAGGAGTTGATCCAGATCGAAGCACAGGTGCGTGCCGATGGCCTGCCGACAGGCCCCAACGGCTTTCGCAAGCTGAAGTCGAAGGGCTTTTCTGATGCCCGGCTGGCAACGCTGACCGGCAAGACTGAGGCCGAGGTCGCCGCGGCGCGCCGGGCGTTGAATGTCCGCCCGGTGTTCAAGCGCATCGACACCTGCGCCGGCGAATTTACCGCCAAGACTCCGTACATGTATTCGACTTATGAAGCCCCCAGTTTCGGCACGCCCGATTGTGAGAGCGAGCCGAGCAAGGCGACCAAGGTCGTTATTCTGGGTGGCGGGCCGAACCGCATCGGGCAGGGGATCGAGTTCGATTATTGCTGCTGCCATGCGTGTTTCGCGCTGGCCGACGCCGGTTATGAAACCATCATGATCAACTGCAACCCGGAAACTGTGTCGACAGATTACGACACATCGGACCGGTTGTATTTCGAACCGTTGACCGCCGAAGACGTGCTCGAAGTCCTCCACAAGGAAATGCAGACGGGAAAACTCGCCGGCGTGATCGTGCAACTGGGCGGTCAGACACCATTGAAGCTCGCCGGCGCGCTCGAAGCCGCAGGCATACCGATCCTGGGCACGGCCCCCGACAATATTGATCTTGCCGAAGACCGTGAGCGTTTTGCCGCGCTTGTCGAACAACTTGGTCTAAAACAGCCCGAAAACGGCATTGCGCGCAGCCGCGACGAAGCCGTCGCTGTCGCCACCCGCATTGGCTACCCTGTGCTGATGCGGCCGTCTTATGTGCTCGGCGGCCGTGCCATGGAGATCGTCGATACCCAAGCCCAGCTCGATGCTTATATCCGCGAAGCCGTCATTGTTTCGGGTAGCAACCCGGTATTGATCGATCGTTATCTGCGTGATGCCATCGAAGTCGATGTCGATGCTGTCGCCGATGGCGAAACGGTCTATGTCGCCGGCGTGTTGCAGCATATTGAGGAAGCTGGCGTCCATTCGGGCGACAGCGCCTGCTCACTGCCGCCCTACAGTCTGACGGCTGACATCATTTGCGAAATCGAGCGCCAGACGAAGGTGCTCGCTGCGGCGCTCAATGTTCGCGGGCTGATGAACATCCAGTTCGCAGTGAAGGACGGCGATGTCTATCTGATCGAGGTCAACCCGCGTGCGAGCCGAACGGTTCCGTTCACCGCCAAGGCAACGGGCATTCAGGTCGCCAAGATTGCCAGCCGCGTCATGGCCGGCGAGAAGCTGAGCAGCTTCGATTTGCGGCCGCGCAACACCGGCACGCATATCGCCGTCAAGGAAGCGGTGTTTCCCTTCGCACGCTTCCCCGGCGTCGACCCAGTGCTCGGCCCTGAGATGAAATCGACAGGCGAAGTCATGGGCATCGACGGTGATTTTGCGACCGCTTTTGCCAAGGCACAGCTTGGCGCGGGCACTGTATTGCCGGAAACCGGCCGGGTTTTTGTTTCGGTGAAGGACAGCGACAAGCCGCAGATCGTTCAGGCAATCCGTGATCTGGTTGCGATGGGCTTTACCATCATTGCTACCGAAGGCACGGCGCGGGCTCTGGTCGACGCCGGCTTACCGGTCAGCCCGGTCAACAAGGTGGCCGAGGGCAGGCCGCATATTGTTGATCGGATCAAGGATGGTGATATCGCGTTGATCTTCAACACCACCGAGGGTGTGCAGTCGATGAAGGACAGCGCATCGATCCGCGGTTCGGCGCTTTATGGCCGGGTGCCCTATTTTACCACAGCAGCGGCGTCGATCGCTTCAGTGGCAGCAATTGCTGCATTGCGGCGACATACGCTTGAAGTGCGGCCGTTGCAGGACTATCATCGTAAGCCCGAAGCGTAGCGCCTCCGGGACATGACAGGCCGGCTCGGTGGATATCTATCGACGGTAGTGTCGTTTCTGCACGACAAGAAGGTTGAGTAACAAGAATGGCGACGGTCGAAAAACTGCCGATGCTGGCCGAAGGCCATGCTGTCTTGGCGACCACCTTGCGTCGTCTCAAGGAGATCGAGCGCCCCGAAGTGGTCGAGCAGATCGAGACGGCGCGCGCCCATGGCGATCTTTCGGAAAATGCCGAATACCACGCCGCCAAGGAACGCCAGGGCCAGATCGAAGCCCAGGTCATCGATCTTGAAGATCGATTGTCGCGGGCTGTCATTATCGATCCACGTACATTGTCGGGCGACAAGGTGGTGTTTGCCGCCACCGTCCATCTGCTCGATGAAGATGACAAGAAGATCGTCTATCAGATCGTTGGCCAGACCGAAGCCGATGCCCGCATCGGACGGATCAGCTATTCCTCGCCGCTCGGCCGGGCGCTGATCGGTCGGCGGGTGGGCGAAGAAGTTGAAGTCACCACGCCCTCGGGTGATCGCTACTACACGATCGAGGCGGTCGAGTTCATCTGATTACCACGCGCCGCCGCCCTCGCGTTTCGCAGCGTCTATGAAGCCATTCAAGCCGCCGGCCCCCTATGCAACCAATGGGTTGATTGCCTTTTGTGTTGCCGTGCAGGCGGCGGTCGTGCTTGCCGGTCCGGCTTTTAACCAGCAATTGAAATTGCAACTGGCGTTGGTTCCGGGGCGGATAAGCGCTGTGTTCGCCGGTGCGGAAAGCCCGATGAGCCTGGAAACGCTGGTCAGTTACATCTTCGTGCATGGCGGTTGGCTGCATCTGGGCCTTAACATGTTGTTTCTCGTCTGGGTTGGCCGCTACGTCGAATGGGTCGTGGGTCGCTGGGCAATGCTGTCGCTGTTCCTGATCGGCGGCATCGTCGGCGGTGGTTTGCAGGTGGCGGCGGCGCCCCATTCGATGGGCGCTGTTGTTGGCGCCAGCGGCGCGATCGCTGCCGTGTTCGGGGCTTATGCCATCCTTTTTGCGCGCAGCCAGGTACAACCGCGTAGCATTCTGGGGTTGCGTCTTTCGGGCGAAACGTTGACGGCATTGTGGCTTGCGGCGGCTTGGATTGGCCTGCAACTGCTGACCGCGCTTGTCTTCAACAATGGTGGCGGCGGTTTCGCGATCTGGACACATATCGGCGGCTTTCTTGTTGGACTGGTTGCCGGCCGGCTCTGGGGTCGAGGACCGCAGATAAGCTAGGTCAGTTCGGACGAAGGAAACCAAAGTGCCACGATGCGCGCCATAGTCTGTCATGATTTGACACCGGACCGATCGGGTCTGCGCTTTCATCCCGACTGGCCTGAGCCGCCGACACCGGGGCCCGGTGAGGTGCAGGTCGCGGTCAGCCATGCCGCGCTTAATTATCCTGATCTGCTGATGCTTGCTGGCGGCTATCAGTTTCGGCCCGAACTGCCTTTCATTCCCGGCACCGAAGCCAGTGGCATCGTCACTGCTACGGGGCCGGGTGCCGAAGCCTGGGCTGGACAATCGGTCGTCACCGGAGCGCGGAGCGGCGTCTTTGCCGAACGGATAACATTGCCGGCAACACAAGTGCGCGCTGTGCCGGTCGGGCTGTCGGCGGCGGAAGCGTCCGCCTTTACCGTCGGCGCGTTGACTGCATGGGTCGGCTTAATGGTTCGCGGGCGCTTGCGGGCAGGCGAGCGTGTGCTGGTCACCGGTGCTGGCGGGGGCATGGGGCTGGCAGCAGTGGCATTGGCCCGTGCCGAAGGAGCAAAGGTCGTTGCGGTTGCGTCGTCGAGCGAACGGCTGGCGTTGGCCCGCGCGGCAGGAGCGCATGAGACAATTTTGATCGATCGTGCCGCGCCGGTGATCGACCGCCGCGACATCGATATCATATTCGATCCGGTTGGTGGCGCGGTCACCATGCCGGCGATCCGCAGCCTGGCGCGTGGAGGCCGCTATCTCATTATCGGGTTCGTTGGTGGCCGTCCGGACCCGTTTGCGCTCAATCGGGCGCTGATCAAGGAAATCGAGATTATCGGTGTGCGTGCTGGCGAACAGGGACGTCAGGATCCGGCCGCCGGCCGCGCCCATGTGGCTGCGATCGATGTGCGAGCCGTTGTTTTGCGACCGGCGATCGGCCTGGAAGTGCCGCTGGAGAGCGCCGGTGCAGCCTTTGCCGCAATGGCTGCCGGCACGCTAAACGGCAAGGCAGTGATTCGGATCTAGGCGAGCAATGATCGCCCGCTGGCAATGAGCGGGCGCGGTAAAATGTCGGGCAGGGGGCTTTCCCGCGTCTGCGCGTGAACCCAGCGGTACGCGGCGGCGATCTCGGGTGCCAACCCTGCTGCCTGAGCGGCCTGTCGTTGCCGCCGTGCCGCATCATCAAACGCCAACGCCGGGTTCTTGGAATAGGTGTTGAAAAGCGGCCCTGCCGTGATTTGCGCTGCGTCCTCGGCAGCAAATGGTGTGCCGAACAAGGCGCTGGCCGCCAATAGCACCGCAGTGGGTTGGCTGAACAATGCTTCGGCATCGAGGCTCTGGCAATTGGGGAAAAGCGCCAATGCCGCAGCATATATCCGTATCTGCGCCAACCACAGCGCTGCTGCCCGTCCGCTGTCATCGTCGGGCAAGCTGCCGGCAACGGTGATGATCGCCGGCCGCAGCGTTTCGCTTATGCCGCGCAGCCATTGCCGGCTGGCCGGGCTGCGCAGGATCGCGGCAAGATAGTCGCCCAGCGGAAAGTGCAACAAGATCGCCGGTGCTGCGGGCGCAGTCGACATGATTTCTGAAATGATGAAATTAACCGGAACATTAGCTTTGACGATCGTCATTGCAGCCGGATCATAACGCCGCGCCAGCAGCCCGGTGACCAACGCCAGCCGCGCTTGCCAGCCAACCGGCAGGTTGCCGCCTACAGACGTTATGCCCAGTTGTCGCAAGGCGAGCGGTTCGCGCAGGACAAGCCTGTCGCCCTGATCGAGCGCGCGCGCAAGCAATGTCGAGCCGCAGTGCGCGATATGAAAGATCCAGCCGGCCACTGGCGCCGGGTAGGGCGCCTCCAGCCCGGAAACTAGTAGATGCTGTACGGTTTCGCTGGCCGTATCTATGCGATCATCAAGGAAGATCGAGCGGCGATAGGCGGGCGGATCCATCGCCAGCATGATGGCGTTGTCGCCTTCGAAGGCGAACAGATAATCATCGGGCGAAGCGAGCATCGGCACCGTAGGGCTATAGCGGTCCACGTTGACCAAGGCTATGCTCGTCGCCATGTCATCGTTGCCTAAGCCCGCCCAATGGATGTGAGCCTGCCGCGCCCTGGCCAACCTCATGTCGTGCTGACCGCGACCGGAGAGGGCAGCCCGATGGTCATTGATCCGGGGCAGTTGATGGCCCTTTACACCCGGTATGGCGCGCTGCTGTTGCGGGGTTTCGGCGTCGATCTCAACAGTCTTGCAAGCTTTACCCAACAGTTTTGCAGCGGTTCGGTGTTCAACGACAGCCCGGACCGCCACCTGCTCGACGCCGCGTACAACATCCAGACGGTCAATGGCGGTACGGCGCCATTCCCGCTTCACCCTGAACTGTCACGCGAGCCGTGGAAGCCCGATGTGTGCTTCTTCGCGTGCCTTGAGGCGCCGCGCGCCCTCGGCGCTACAACATTGTGCGATGGCGTCGATCTGGTGCGCCAACTGCCGGCGGCGGTGCGTGACGGACTGGCCGGGCGGCGGCTGCGTTATATGCAGCCGGTCAGCCCGGCCATCCTCGAATATTGGCTTGGGGCGCCCGACCCTGACGCCGCGTTGCTTTCGTCGCCGCCGGCAGGCTGCCCGTACAGCTTTGATTGGTATGGCGACCATATGGTGCGCGTTTTCACCCGGCCGGCGCTGCATACGCCAATGTTCACCGCTGCCCCCGCCTTTGGCAATTTTTTGCTGTTTTCTCTCTTTCATAATCGTGTGCGGGGCTATCCGAGTTTTGATGATGGCAGTGTTGTGCCAGATGCTTGGCTGGCAGACGTCAAGGCAACGGGTGACCGGCTGTCAGCGGCGGTGCAATGGCAGCGTGGTGACTTGTTGATGCTCGACAACAGCCGTTTCATGCATGGCCGTACGGCTGTAGTCCACGATGACGTCCGGTTGATCGCATCGTTCTTCGGTTATCTGAAGAATGCCCCGCGCGACCCAGAAGAACCTGCCGACGCCCCGTGGCGACGCACCGGATTTCGCCCACCAGCGCCGTGCCGATAGGCAGCGGCCGGATCTCGACGTCCACGAACCCGTTAGCAACTGACTGCGGTTCGGAGCCTGCGGTGTGCGTTAACTTTCCCTGCTTACACCGCCTTTTCGAGGTAGCCGGTTGCCGCCTTAGTCACTTCTTGCGCCAAATCTGACCAGGGAAGATCATTTACAGTGGGGTCTTCTCCACGTAGCTTGCTGACAACCGCCGACGCTACAATATGATATGAAATTCCGATCAATATATCACGTCGCTGTTCAGGAATATGTAGCAAAAATCCAGAAACTGCCTCCTTGTAATAATTAACAAGGCGGAGACGCCCTTTAATTACGGTGTCGCGTACTGTATAATTGCTTGTTGATTGTCTTACCAATACTTGAAACAGCGGGCCATTCTGTTCGGACATAGCCACCATTCCTGCGGTCAGTTCGGCAACAACCTCACCGGCGTTCGCAAAGTGAACCCCCTTCATGCGTTCGCGGATAATGTCTTCGAGGCGTGTAAAGGTGTCGAGCGCGATCGCTTGGATGATGCTATCCTTACCTTTGAACCGCCTGTAAATGCTGCCGACAGGCAGACCGGCCGCTTCAGCGATTTCGGCCATCGAGAAACTGTCACTGTCCTTGCGCACTAGTGTTTTGGCTGCACCCGCGATGATGCGCGCCAGCGCGATGCGGCTGCGCTCCTGCTTCGGGCGGAGGACAAAAGGCGACTTTTCGAAACTTTTCATGGCCCATCCTCGCTAGCGGATGCGCGCTGTCAAGACTGTTGTGCGGCTCTGCTATCGTCCCCGCCGTGGATGCTAGGGTCAGGACCCATTGATCTGCTCGGCGTGATCTGATTCAAGCTCTGC
>JBMOFG010000066.1:0-8311 GCA_049314415.1 Polymorphobacter sp. | reverse complement strand
TCGGCCGCGCAAGGTCGTCGCCTGAACAAATTAATGCGGCGCTCTAGCCGGATTGCCGAACTACAGCGCCGAAACTCGACTTGTTCGATTTCTTTCGCCCGCCTATTTGAAGGCGGGCGGAAGGAAATTTTCAGCATGGGCGGAAAAATCGATCTTGAAGCGCTTTGCCTCAAAAAGGGGCTGCGCATCACTGAGCAGCGCCGGGTCATCGCGCGGGTGCTGGGGTCGGTTGACGACCACCCCGATGTCGAAGCGTTGCACCGCCGCGTCGCCGAGGTCGATCCACGCATCTCCATCGCCACCGTCTATCGTACCGTCAAATTGTTCGAAGAAGCCGGAATCATCGAGCGCCACGAGTTCCAGGGCGGTCGTTCGCGCTATGAAACGGTGCAGGACGATCACCACGACCATCTTATCGATATCGAAAGCGGCGCGGTCATCGAATTCCATGATCCGGAAATCGAGGAATTACAGGCGCGCATTGCGGCGCGGTTGGGATATCGCCTCGTTGATCATCGTATGGAACTTTACGGGGTGGCGCTGCTGAAGCCCGAAAAATGATGACGCGGGCGTGACTGAGTCCTCCGCTCTCGCGCGCGTTCAACGCGCAATTCATTTTCAGCGTTTCGGTGCGACAAAGGGCATTGCCGGTGCGTTGACGGCAGCCTCGCTGATCGTTCCTGCCGAGCTGATGCTGCGCACTTTGCTGCGGACGCGCCGCGCCCATCTGCCGATCGTTTTTCACCGCGGACTGGCGCGCGCGTTGGGCATTACCATCCTGTGTCATGGTCGGCCGGCGCGGCGCGCGCGTGTGTTGTTCGTCGCCAATCATGTTTCCTGGGCCGATATCCCGGTGCTTGGTGCCCGCATCCGGGCGTCGTTCGTGGCGAAATCCGAAGTCGGCGGCTGGGGTGTGGTTGGCTGGCTGGCGACGTTGGCGCGCACCGTCTATGTCGAACGCGCCCGGCCGAGCCGCAGCGGGGAACAGCGCGACGTCATTTCCGATCGTCTGGCGCGCAATGACAGTCTGATCCTGTTTCCCGAAGGCACCAATAGCGACGGCACGCGCGTGCTGCCGTTCAAATCATCGCTATTTGCTGTCGCCGATGGGCATGAAGATGTGCTGATCCAGCCCGTGACAATCGCTTATACCCGCGTCAATGGCCTGCCCGTGACCCGCGAACGTCTGCCCGATCTGGCATGGATCGGCGATACCGAACTGATGCCGCACGCGTTGGCTTTCATGCGGCTGGGCAAGGTGCGGGCCGAGATTATTTTTCATCCGCCGGTGCGCCGGGCAGATTTTGCCGATCGCAAGGCAATGGCGCGCCATTGCCAAGTTGTGATCAGCGACGGTTATCGCCAACTCATGCGGGGATGACCGGGCTTGCAGCAGCGGCTATGACAGAAAAGTTCAATCCGGAGTCGTTGCCGCTCGTGTCCCGCTATTTCGTCAAATCCTTCGGTTGTCAGATGAACGTCTATGACAGCGAACGCATGGGCGACCTGCTCGCCGGCGAAGGACATGTTGCGGCCGATACCGCGGAACAGGCCGATATCGTCGTGCTCAACACTTGCCATATCCGTGAAAAGGCAGCGGAAAAACTCTATTCAGACATTGGGCGTTTGCGCAAACCCCGTGCCGACGGCTCGCGCCCGGTCATCGTCGCGGCTGGCTGCGTTGCACAGGCCGAAGGCGCCGAAATCGGCAGGCGCGCCCCCGCCGTCGATGTCATTGTCGGGCCGCTGGCCTATCACAATCTGCCGGCGCTGTTGAAAGAGGCGGCCGCCATCCCCGAGGATGCGCGTGGCGCGCGTTGGGGTCGCGCCATCGATACCGATATGCCCGTCGAACCCAAGTTCGACAAATTGCCGCCGCGCCGCCACCAGGGCGCCAGCGCCTTCCTGACCGTGCAGGAAGGTTGCGACAAATTCTGCACCTTTTGTGTCGTTCCCTATACGCGTGGCGGCGAAACCTCGCGGCCGCAGGCCGATCTCGTCGCCGAAGCCGAAGCGCTGGTTGCGGCGGGCGCCGTGGAGATCACGCTTATCGGCCAGAATGTGAACGCCTATGATGGCGGATCAGCGGGTACCGACAGCCTGCCCGGCCTGATCGCGCGGTTGGCGGAAATCGACGGCCTGAAGCGCATCCGCTACACGACCTCGCACCCGCGCGACATGACGCAGGGCCTGATCGACGCCCATGCCAGCATCTCCAAGCTGATGCCCTATCTGCATCTTCCGGTGCAATCGGGGTCGAGCCGGATCCTGAAGGCGATGAACCGCGCCCACACCCGCGAATCCTATCTGGCGACGCTGGCGCAACTGCGTGCCGTGCGGCCCGATATTGCGCTGTCGGGGGATTTCATTGTCGGCTTCCCGGGTGAAACCGAGGCAGACTTCGAGGATACGCTGAACATCGTCGCCGAAGTCGGTTATGCTCAGGCCTATAGCTTCAAATATTCGCAGCGCCCCGGCACGCCCGCGGCAACAATGCCCGATCAGGTGCCGGAACCGGTGAAGGAAGAACGCCTCGCCCGCTTGCAGGCGGCGATCACGGCGGGAGCTTATGCCTTCAACAAGGCCAGTGTGGGCCGCCGCACCGAGATCTTGCTCGAACGCCCGGGCCGCAAGCCGGGGCAGTTGATCGGCAAGACACCCTGGCTGCAGTCGGCGGTTGTCGAAATTCCCGGTGCCAAGATCGGCGATCTGATCGCCGTAGAGATAACCGAAGGCCAACCCAACAGCGTTGAAGCCATTCCCCTCTCTGCAGAAAGAGCAGCCGCCTGATGTCGAAAAAGCCCGTGCGCACCCCCGTCGCTGCCAGCGACCGCGTCAGGCTCGAAATAGAATTCGAAAAGGCGTATCTGCTCGGGCCATTATTCGGCGAATATGATCAGAATCTGATCGCGCTCGAGGGCCAGTTGGGCGTTTACATCTCGGCGCGCGGTAACAAAGTACAGGTGGAAGGGGAAGCCGATGCCGCGGCGCGCGCGCGCGATGTGCTGACCGGTCTCTATAATCGCCTTGCCCATGGTGAAAAGATCGATGCCGGCGATGTCGTTGGCGCCGTTGCCATTGCGGCCGACCCTTCGCTCGACGGGCTCATCAGCGCTGACTCGGGGCTGGCGAGCACCGCCGTCATTCGCACCCGGCGCAAGACCATCGCGGCGCGCAGCCCGACCCAGGTCCGCTATATCGAAGCGCTGGCGCGCGATTCGATCATCTTTGCGCTCGGCCCTGCAGGCACCGGCAAGACCTATCTCGCCGTGGCGCAGGCCGTCAGCCAGCTCATCGCCGGCTCGGTCGACCGGCTGGTACTGTCGCGTCCGGCAGTCGAGGCCGGCGAACGCTTGGGCTTCCTGCCCGGCGACATGAAGGACAAGGTCGATCCCTATCTGCGGCCGCTTTACGATGCGCTTTACGATATGCTGCCCGCCGAACAAGTCGAACGCCGGCTGGCCTCGGGTGAGATCGAGATTGCGCCATTGGCCTTCATGCGCGGCCGCACGCTGGCCAACGCCTTCATCATCCTCGACGAAGCGCAGAACACCACGCCGATGCAGATGAAGATGTTTCTGACGCGGTTCGGGGAGCGCAGCCGCATGGTCGTATGCGGTGATCCCAATCAAGTCGATCTGCCCAATCCGGGCTCGTCGGGGCTCGCCGATGCGGTCAGGCGGCTCGATGGCATCGAGGGGATTTCGGTGCTGCGCTTCTCCAGCCGCGAAGTGGTGCGTCATCCGCTGGTCGGGCGCATCGTCGATGCCTATGAAGGTCCGCCGCAAGATGCTTGACGTCCATGCTGCTGGTTGAAACCGATATCGCAGCGGGAGACTGGCCGGCGCTCGGATGGGCGGCGTTGGCCGACGCCGCTGTGCGCGCTGCGTTGGCCGAAACCCCGCACGGCCATGTTGCCGACGGGGCGCTGCTTGTCGAAGTGAGCATCCGGTTGAGCGATGATGACGAGGTGCAGATGCTCAACCGCGACTATCGCGGCAAGGACAAGCCGACCAATGTGCTGAGCTTTCCGATGGTGCAGGCCGATCTTCTCGACGGTCTCGCCAACAGCGATGATGGCGAGGTGCTGCTGGGCGATATCGTGCTCGCCGCCGAAACCTGCGCGCGCGAAGCCGCCGAAAAGGGTTGGTCGCTGCCCGATTATACCCGGCACCTCATTGTCCACGGCCTGCTTCACCTGCTAGGCTATGATCATGAACTCGGCGACACCCAGGCTACCGCAATGGAAGCCCTTGAATCGGCGGCCTGCGACGCGCTTGGCCTGCCCGACCCCTATCCGGCGTAAAGCCTGACCATGCCCGACCCCGACAGTAGCAGCGATTTCGCTTCGCGATTGTGGCGCGGCCTGCGCCTCCTGGTCACCGGCCAGGACCATGAACCTTCGCTGCGCGAGAGCCTCGAGGAAGCCATAGACGAGCATGACGGCGATGGCGCCGCGCGCGACGACCTGTCGGCGGTCGAACGCGCCATGCTCAAGAACATGCTGCATTTCGGCGAGCGCGAGGCCGGTGATATTGGCGTGCCGCGCAGCGACATGGTGGTCTTTGATGTCGATGACGGCTTTCCGGCGCTGGTCGCGCTGTTCAAGGAAGCCGGCCACAGCCGCGTACCGGTATTCCGCGGCGACCGTGACCACGTTATCGGCATGGTCCATATCAAGGACGTCTATGCGTTGATCGCCGAGACTTTCGACGATTCGGTGTCATCGCAGCGCTTTGCCGATCTGCCTGTCGAAGGCCTGCTGCGGCCGGTTATCTTTGTGCCAGGGTCGATGCGCATCGTCGATCTGCTCGCGCGCATGCGCGCCGAGCGCACCCATATGGCGATGATTTTCGACGAATATGGCGGTACCGATGGGCTTGTCACGATCGAGGATCTGGTCGAGGAAATCGTCGGCGATATCGAGGACGAGCATGACGAGGCCGAAGCCAGCCTGTTGTTTCCGATAAACGATTGCTTGTGGGAAGCCGATGCGCGACTGCCGCTCGAGGAACTTAAAAAACAGATTGGCACCAGTTTTGAGGATGCCGAGATTGGCGACGAAGTCGATACATTGGGCGGCATGGTCTTCATGCTCGCCGGGCGGGTGCCGGCCATGGGCGAAATCGTTGAACATCCCGACGGCTGGCGCTTCGAAATCATCGATGCCGACCCACGCATGGTGAAAAGGGTTCGGCTGCACGCCCCCGCGAATTCCACGGCAGGCTGAAATCGTCGCGGCCCGTTCGCCGGCGTGATGGCGACAACGAGGCAGACGCCTATGCAGATCACACGGCCGATGGTGCCGAAAATAGAGCGCAGAGCAATGTTATTGGCGGTAAACATGGCGCATCTCTTATATTCTGCGGCGTAGCCGGATGGCCTGGCCTGCGATGTCCGATACATTGCGGGGAGTGTGCCAAGTTTTCGCGAAAGTAAAAATATCATATTTCTTTAATGTATTGGCGGTTTCCGTCTTATTAAGGTTCGTCAAAAACGGGGTGCTTGTTCGGGATAATGGGAAAAAATCCCGAATATATCGATAATGAACTGTGCGGGGTTAAAAACCCCGCCCCGCTTGCCCATAGGTTGCCGCCGGTGCATAGACTGAAGTTCATATGCTGACCCAGCGTTCCCGTTATGCCCTTCGCGCACTTATCTATATCGCCCGGTCGCAGGGAATTGCGCCTGTGCCGATTTCGGTGATCGCAGCGGATCAGAAGCTGCCGCGCAAATTTTTAGAGATTATTCTGCTCGATCTTAAAAATGGCGGGCTGGTCGAAAGCTTCCGAGGCAAGATGGGCGGTTACCGGCTTGCCAAACCGGCCAGCCAGATCAGCTTTGGTGAAATCATCCGCATGATCGAAGGGCCGCTCGCGCTGGTGCCATGTGTGTCGGTAAGCGCCTATCAGCGCTGCGCCGACTGCTTCGAGGAATCGACCTGTGTCATCCGCAAGATCATGTTGACTGTGCGCGAAAACACCGCCGCGATTCTCGACAATACCAGCCTGGCCGACCTGTCGATCGAACGCGAAGCCGCCTGATCATCCTCCCGGCTTCGCTGGACCGAGATTGCTCGTCGCTGCGGGGTAGCCCAGCTTTCGTCCCGCCAAGCAGAAGATCATTGCCCAGTAACAAGATGGGAATAAAGTCGCTGCAGCAGCCAAGAGGTGCCATGCGTCGATTCGTGTTCTTCGCGGTTCTAAGTCTGCTGATGCCGGCAATGGCGTCAGCGGCGGCGCTGACGATGCTCAATGCCAGCTATGATCCGACGCGCGAACTTTATCGCGACATCAATCCCGCTTTCGCCCGGCATTGGAAGGCGAAGACCGGCGGGGAGGTAACGATCAACCAGTCGCACGGCGGCTCGGGCAAACAGGCCCGATCGGTCATCGACGGGCTGGAAGCCGATGTCGTCACTCTGGCGCTGGGCTATGATATCGACAATATCGCCCGGCGCGCCCGATTGTTGCCGGCGGGCTGGCAGTCGCGGTTGCCAAGCAATTCAACGCCATTTTATTCGACGATTGTTTTCCTTGTGCGCAAGGGCAATCCCAAGGCAATCCGTGATTGGGACGATCTGGCCCGTCCGGGGGTCAAGGTCATCACCCCCAATCCCAAGACCAGCGGCGGCGCGCGCTGGAATTTTCTTGCCGCCTGGGGGTTTGGCCAGAAGACCTATGGCTCGCCGGCGGCAGCCGAAGCCTTTGTAAAGCGAATCTTTGCCAATGTGCCGGTGCTCGATTCGGGGGCGCGTGGTGCCACGGTCAATTTTGCCGAACGCGGGCTCGGCGATGTGCTGGTTACCTGGGAAAATGAAGCGCTGCTTGCTACCCGCGAACTGGGGGCTGATCGCTTTGAAATCGTCGTGCCGTCGGTGTCGATCCGGGCGGAGCCGCCGGTTGCCGTTATCGACAAGGTCGTCGATCAGCGTGGCACCCGCGCCGTTGCCGAGGCCTATCTGCAATTCCTCTACACGCCGGGCGCCCAGGAAATTGCTGCCAGAAACGGCTATCGTCCGCGCGACCCGGCCGTGCTGGCAAGGTACCAGAGCCGATTTCCGGTGCTGCCGCTGTTCGAGATCGAGCGCAATTTTGGCGGCTGGGCCAAAGCACAAAAGCTGTTTTTCGCCGATGGCGGCATCTTCGACCGCATCTATGCCGGCGAGCAATGACGTCATGACTGCGGCAATGGTTGCTTCCGCGCGGCTATCGCGGCAAGTCTTGGTCATGCCGAAAGGGTTTCTGCAGCGCCGCCGCTCGATCATTCCGGGGTTCGGGCTGACGATGGGAATCACCATGTTCGCGCTGTCGGTCATTGTCCTGATCCCGTTGTCGGCGGTGTTCGTGACGACGGCCGGGATGTCATGGAGTGAATTCTTCGCTGCTGCTCTGTCGCGGCGCGCGCTCAGCGCCTATCGGCTCAGCTTTGGTGCGGCAGCGGTGGCAGCGGCCGTCAATGCGGTCTTCGGGCTGCTGACCGCCTGGGTGCTCGTTCGCTATGACTTCGTCGGCAAGCGTGTCGTCTCGGCGCTGGTCGATCTGCCTTTTGCGTTGCCCACCGCCGTCGCCGGCATCGCGCTGACGGCGCTTTATGCCCCCAATGGCTGGCTCGGCCGCTGGCTGGTGCCGGCAGGAATCGATATCGCCTTTACCCCGCGCGGCGTCGTCATCGCGCTGATCTTCGTCGGCCTGCCTTTTGTGGTGCGCACTGTCGAGCCCGTGCTTGCCGATCTTGGTGCCGATGTGGAGGAAGCCGCAGCGACGCTGGGGGCTTCGCGTCTGCAGACCTTCTTTCGCGTCATCATCCCCGCCATCGCCCCGGCGCTGCTCACCGGCTGTGCGCTCGCCTTTGCCCGGGCGGTGGGCGAATATGGCTCGGTAATTTTCATCGCCGGCAACATGCCCTTCCGCTCCGAAATCGCGCCGCTGCTGATCGTGGTGCAGCTTGAACAGTTCAACACCGCCGGCGCCACTGCTATCGCGGCGACGATGCTGGTCATCAGTTTTGCGCTGTTGTTCGCCATCAACCTGCTGCAGGTCTGGCAGCGCCGGTTGCGGTCGGCATGAGCATCATCTCCGCCCGCCCGACCGGGGAACCTCGCTGGCTGCGCTGGCTGCTGATCACGCTGGCGCTGCTGTTTCTCTGGCTCAACCTGGCGCTGCCGCTGGCGGCGGTGTTCGTCGAGGGTCTGCGTAAGGGGCTGGCGGCCTATGCGGCGGCGATCACCGCCCCCGATGCGCTGTCGGCGCTTAAACTGACACTGACGGTCGCGGCGATTGCGGTGCCGCTGAACGTGGTGTTTGGCGTG
>JBMOFG010000065.1:0-8324 GCA_049314415.1 Polymorphobacter sp. | reverse complement strand
TATAAAAGGTTACGCTGGCAGGGTAGTCGGCACGCTTGTGCCGCGCGGGATCATCGGATACCAACGCAATCTTTTTCACGCCTTCAGCATGCAGTTGGTTGACCACATGAGGCGCCGAAACGCTACCATCAAAACTCTCGCCTTCTATCGGTTGGCCGCCAGTCATCGCGATGGCGCCGTTGAGCAGGATCTTGTATGTGATGTTGACGTTGGCCGTGACGCAGGCCCGAATGGCGAGCAAGCCGGAATGGAAGTAGGTGCCATCTCCAAGGTTCTGGAAGATATGGCCGACTTCGGAGAAGGGCGCCTGCCCGATCCACGCCGCACCTTCGCCCCCCATGTGGTACAGTGTGATTGTGCGCCGGTCCGGCAACCAAGTGGCGAGACCGTGGCAGCCGATGCCCCCCATCGCTAGCGAGCCTTCCGGTACGTTAGTCGAGGTATTGTGAGGGCATCCGGCGCAGAAGCTGGGTGACCGCATCAACCCTGCCGCACTGGCGGTCACTTCAGCGACTGCGACATTGGCAATAAGCGGCGTGATCCGACTGCGCAGGTGGTCGTCGATGTCCGATGAAAGTAGCCGCCCGCGGATTGCCTGCATCACGCTGGCGGGAGCAAGCTCGCCGACTTGCGGCACGAGTGGCATGCCTGAAGGATCGCGCTTACCCGAAAGAACCGGGCGCTCAGACCGGGGTAGATTGAACAAAATATGGGCGAGCTGCTCTTCGATCAGGCCACGCTTTTCTTCGACAACCAAAACCTCGCGGCACCCATGGAGAAATTTGCGCAAGCCGACTGGTTCGATTGGCCAGCTCATGCCAAGCTTGTAGACGGCGATGCCGGCCGCTTCTGCGGCCTGCGCATCTAGCCCTAGCAGGCGCAGCGCCTCCAACACGTCCAGAGTGGCCTTTCCTGACGTGACGATGCCAATTCGCCGTGCACCGCGACCACCAAGTATCTGGCGGTCGATTGCGTTTGCACGGACAAAGGCCTTTGCTGCCTCCAGCCGCTGCTCGAACTGCCGGGCTTCTGCGACGAGCGGCATCACGCCCAAGCGAATGTTGAGTCCTTCGGGTGGCATCTCGAAATCGTCCGGCGTCCGGAACGCAAGTCGGTGAGGATCGGCATCAATCCGCGCCGACGTTTCTACCGTATCGGTGATACATTTGAAACCGACCCAGGCGCCTGAATAGCGTGACAGCGCGAGACCAGCGAGGCCGAGATCGAGATAATCCTGGAGATGCGCCGGATTGAATACTGGCATCCCGAAATGGACCAGCGCATGGTCGCTTTGATGCGCGATCGTGGACGAGCGCGCGGCATGGTCGTCGCCACACAGGGCTAGTACCCCGCCCAGCGCGGCCGCGCCGGCAAAGCTGCCGTGCTTAAGGGCGTCGCCGGAACGGTCGACACCCGGCCCTTTTCCATACCACATGGCAAAGACGCCGTCATATTGCGACGGGCCGATCAACCGGGTCTGCTGGGACCCCCAGACCGCAGTGGCAGCCAGATCTTCGTTCACGCCGGGCTGGAAACGAATATCGTGCCGTTCTAGGAGTGGCATCGCCTGCCAGAGCGCAAGGTCGTAGATCCCGAGCGGCGAACCTCGATAACCGGAGACGAAGCCGGCTGTTTTCAATCCGGCCGCCTGATCGCGGATGCGCTGCATGATGGGCAGTCGCACCAATGCCTGACTTCCGGTCAGGTACACACTACCACGCGTGGCGGTGTACTTGTCCTCCAGCGAAACAGAGACACTCATGCCTGAACACTCTCCACCAGTTCCACTGTGACACCCTGGCCATCCTGGATTTGGGCAACGCGGTATCCCGGCCGGATCTCGCGGGGCGCAAAGGGCACAGGATAGCCAGCCGCAGCGACCGTGGTGACCAGCGCATCAAGGTTACGGACCCCAATAGTCAGGTAGCGCAAACCTGTTGCTGCATCGAAAGCACCCGTTGCCGCCTTTTGGCGAACTTCAAGATCGGGAATGCACAGGCGCAGGATCGCTGCCCCTATTTGCAAGCGGATGATGGTCATTCCGGCAAAGTTGACTTCGCCCTCTATGGGGAAGCCCAGCAGTTCATGCCAGAATACCAGCGCCTTCACGCGATCGTTGGCAACGATCCCTGCATCGAAATGGTGGTTGGAGAGCTCTGCGGACATCAGACTGGGTTTCCTGGCTCGGGCGCTCGGCGGCCCTCGCCCGCTTCGGCGATCGCGTCGGCGGTCAGGCCGTGATGACCCCAGACATCGCCGGGCGCGCGGTAACTCGGCGTCCAGTCCGGCCCCACGGTAATCGCGCCCCAACCGATTTCGACTTCGACGCCTGACGGCGATTCCACGTAGAAAGAGACGATCCGGTCATTCGAATGGCGGCCGAGTGAGGCTGTGATCTTGCAGCCGGCCGACCTGACCCTGTCATAAGCAAGGCCAACCATGTCGAGTTCGCTGACTTCCAGCATTAGGTGATGGATGGCGTCGAACGGCGCAACCTCCATCAGACCGATACTGTGGTGCCGCGGGTTGACGTGGAAGAAGTTCACGCTCTGCCCGGGGCCAACGGCGTAGTAATCCGTCAGCCGGAACCCAAGCACATCGCAATAAAAATCTCGGCTTGCCGCATAATTGCTGGCGAATAAGTTTATGTGACCCATACCCATTTCGCCAGTGATAAACCGCATGCCGCTTTTGTTCTGGTAGCCGTGATCCTTCTGAGGGCCATAGAACAGCTCGACCACATGCCCGCCGGGATCGCGCGTGAAACCGATGTCTGTAACGGCGCGGCGCCGGCATTCCTCGACGCTCCCTCGACGCGTTTCATGCCCCGCGTCCGCAAGTCTGGCTAGTGCGTTTTCCAGCGCCGCGCGGCCGGGCACCTCTAGCCCCAAATAAGCGAGTCCAGGCTCGCCGCCTTCCTCTGCTGGATGAAGCGCCAACCGCCATGTCCAATCATCGACGCGAAAAAAGGCGGAGCCATCTTTCCATTGCTGCGCATCGGCAAGCCAGGGCTCGGACGGTGGTGGTTGAACCTGGTCGAGGCCAATAGCGCCGCACGCAAATCTCACCCATGCGTCGACGTCGGGAACATTAAGTCCAAGATAGCCGAGACCCACCACGCTCATAGCCCTATCTCCTTCCTTATTTACGATACTGCTCGTACTTATTTTCGTCAACCTTCCATTTCGCCTGTGGACACGTGATAGAATTTTGTGTACCGTTGGTATCGTTAATAGCCTTTCTAGTGATAGTAACTATCGGGAGCGGGGAGAGAAAGTGGATCTCGCACTCAGCGAAGAACAAGTAGCCCTGCAAGACAGTACCCGCACGCTTCTGGCCAAGGCGTTTCCTACTGCGCAAGTGCGAGCCTGCGAGATTGCCCCACGTACGGCGATGGCGGCTTACAATAAACTCGATGCGCACGGCCTGGGGGGGCTGCTGGTTCCAGAAGTACATGGCGGCGTCGGCCTGGGCGCGGTCGAAATGGTCGTCGTTCAGATCGAGCTTGGCCGGGCGCTGGTTCCTGCCCTGTATACCGATAGCACCGTCGTCGCCGCGACGGCGCTTTTGACTGCTGCCAATCCTGAATTTGCCGCGGTGATCGAAGGCATCGCATCGGGGCAGATCAAGCTCGCATGTGCGCTGGGTTGCAGCGAGGATACGTTGCCGGTGTTTGTTGAACGCGGTGGCCGCAGAGTCCTGGAGGGAAGGGTCGGATTCGTTACAGAAGCAGAGCTTGCCGACTGGCTGCTTGTGGCGGCACGCGACGAAACAGGTGGAGCAATGCTCTGCCTAATCAAGAGCGACGCAGTCGGATTGGCACTGGTCAGCCTCGCCAACCTTGCCGATCAGGACATGGCAAATATCGTTTTCGATGGCGTGCTCGATGTTCGCGTCATCGCTTCGGGCGATGCAGCGTTGCGCGCCATCGCTGCCAGCGACCGCGCCCTCAAGCTCGCTATGGCTGCGCAAGCCGTTGGCGGCGCAGAACAGGTTTTTTCCCTAGCACGAGACTACGCCTGCACCCGCGAGCAATTTGGACAGCCGATTGGGGCGTTCCAGGCCATCGCGCACATGCTGGCCGACGGTGCCGTGAACATCGCGGGCGCAAGCATGCTTGTACACCGAGCAGCAGCGGCGCTCGACGGCAGCGCAGCAGGCGGCGAAGCTTCGCCGGATTGCTGGATAGACATGGCTAAGCTCAAAGCGTGCCAGGTTTTCCGAGATGTGTCCGCCATGGCAATCCAGGTCCATGGCGGCATCGGCTTCACACTGGAAGCCGCCCCGCAGCTGTACTTCCGCCGCGCCAAGCACCTCCAGCTGATGCACGGCGAACCACTCGACCTCATGACAACAATTGGCGCCACCGTTCTCGCGGGTGATCACAGGATGCTCGACTCCAATGGCTAACGCTCATTCAAACAATCACTTGCTCGCTTGCCGCCCGGCTATCGTGACCGGTGGAGCTGGCGGGATCGGAAGGGGCCATGTGCAACATCTGGCCGCCGCCGGTGCGCCGGTCGTCATCAACGACCTCAACCGCGCCGCCGCAGAGGAACTAGCTCAGAGCGTGATCGCGAAAGGGGGAAGAGCTGCTGTCTCAACCCACGACATCAGCTCGCGGGAAGGCTGTGAAGCCTTGGTGCAATCCTGCATCGATGCCTTCGGGAGCGTGCGCATACTCGTCAACAATGCCGGCAATCTGCGCGATCGCACCTTGCTTAAAATGACCGACGATGATCTGGATGCCGTCCTAAACGTCCATGTGAAAGGCACCTTTTGGTGCACCCAGGCTGCAGCACGCGCGATGGTCGCGCAGGGTAAGGGTGGGGCGATTGTCAACACTACATCCGGTGCACATTTCGGCAGCTTTGGCCAGACCGCCTATTCTGCGGCTAAGGGTGCCATCGCATCCATGACCTACACCTGGGCCCTAGAGCTGGCGCGCTTCGGCATCAGGGTCAATGCCGTCGCGCCGCTTGGTACAACCGCTATGTCGAAGACCTATCGAGATGCCGATGGTAAACCAGGGCAGGACTTCGACCCCAGCCTTAATGGCCCAGCCGTGGTTTTTCTCTGTTCGGAGGAAGCCGCAAGCGTCTCGGGGCAGATATTTGGTATCGGCGGTGAGCGCCTGTCGCACATGGTCCAGCCGCATTATGGCAAGACGCTGATCTCTCCAGGGGGGTGGAAACTGAATGCGATCTGCCGACACTTCCCCAACGCAATGCAAGGCGCGTTCGGAGCCTTTGGCATTCTCGGCAAGCCTTACCCGTTCCATGGCGGGGTTTATCCTCCAAGGTGCGTAAGCACCGGCGTAAGCACCGGCGTAAGCACCGGCGTTCGCAAACCGTGATGACCGGGATCGTCGCATGGGATTCCCATATAGCTCGCCACCGCATCGCCCCTGCTGTAATCGTCGGACGCAAGGCGCCCGACAACGGACCCGAGCGCTCCGTATGCTGGGCCGACGAAGACAGCCTTACGATGGGTGTAGCAGCGGCCCGGCGCTGCCTTGCGGGCAGAAGCCGCGACGCTATCGGGCTGGTGGTCTTTGCATCCACGACACACCCGTTTGCCGAAAAACAGGGAGCTGCGCTCCTCGCAGGCGTGCTGGGGCTTTCCGCAAGCGTGCGCAGCGCGGACATCGGCAACTCGCTGCGGGCGGGTGCTCAGGCGCTCGCGGTTGCCAGTGATGCAGTGCGGGCGGGCAGCATCGCCCAGGCTCTAGTTGTCATTGCAGACTGTCGGCAGGGCGCGCCGGGGTCCGAATTGGAGCGCAGCGGTGGTGATGCGGCGGTCGCATTTTTGATTGGGCGCGACAACGCGGTGGCGGAACTTACCGCAACCGCCCACCGCACCGAAGAAATCATCGAGACTTGGCGTCGACAAGGTGACCGGTTTACCCACAGCTGGGAAGACCGCTTCGCTCTACAATATGGCTTCTTGGCGCCTGCGCATTCAGCCGGGAAAGCGCTGCCGAAGCCCAGCTGTACAAGGGTTTGGGCGTTGAGTGCTCCGAATGGGCGCGCTTTGGCTTTGCTTGCAAAGTCCCTTCAAGGGAAGGCCGCAGCGCAGACTGACGACTTGCTCACCAAAGCGGGTTTTTGCGGCGCCGCGCACGCACCGTTGCTGCTCGCAGCCGCGCTCGATGCCGCCGAAGCACCGTGCGAGATTGCCCTGATCGCGCATGGCGACGGCGCGGAAGCGCAACTCTGGCATGTGCTGGCCCCGCGCCCCGGCACGGCTGTCGCAGATACTCTTGCGGAACGCGAGGTCGTGCCGACCGCCGCGGCTTGGCGAAGCGCCCGCGCCCTAAATCTGGCCGAATATACCCCCGCCGACGACGCCGGCATTTCTGCCACTATCCATTTTCGAGAGCGCGACGAGAACAATCGCCTACGTGGGCAACGTTGCATCTGCGGTGCGCCGCAATTCCCCAAAGGTCGCGTCTGCATCACGTGCAGCCGGAAGGACTGCTTCACGCCGGAAGACTTCGCCGAAAACGGCGGCCAGCTTGTCACCTACACGCTCGACGCGTTCTTTCCCTCGCCTACGCCGCCAACTGCGGTCGGGATCGTGCAGGTCGACGACGGACCACGTATTCACATGCAGATCGCCGACCTAGGGTCCGCCACGCCGGAGATCGGTATGCGGCTTCGCTTTGCCTTTCGCCGGGTTCACCTTTCGGGGCAGAGGCCCAATTATTTCTGGAAGGCCATCCCCGAACAGACAAAGCAAAGGGTGAGCGCATGAGCCTAAAAGATAAGGCCGCTATTGTAGGCGCCGGCTGCTCCACATTTGCCGAGCATTGGGACAAGGGATCAGAAGATCTGATCGTCGAAGCCGTTTTCGAAGCCTATGCCGATGCAGGGATCGAGGATCCCGGGCGCCAGATCGATGCGGTTTTTTGTGGTTCGCTTTATTCAGCTATGGGACCCGTCGATGTGTCCGAGGCCCTGAAGCTCTACAAGCCGCTTACGTCAGTCTACAATTATTGCGCCACCGGTACAGAGGTGGTCCGCGCCGCTTGCATGGCAATCGCCGCTGGCGTTTACGACACTGTTCTCGCGGTTGGCTATGACAAGTCGAAGGACCGAGGGGTTTCCGGACCGAGCGTATTGTTTCGCGGCGTGCGAGACCTGCCAGCGACCCCTGCCGGCTGGTTTGCGCTTGCAGCCGCACCCTATTTCGCAAAATTCGGCGCTGGTCGTGAGGATCTTGCTCGCATCGCCGTCAAAAATCATCACAATGGCACGCTTGCACCCAAGTCGTTCCTGAAAAGGGAAATCACCGTCGAAGACGCGCTGTCTGCACGGATGATCTCATGGCCGTTCGGCCTTTATGATTGCGCGGCCCAGACCGACGGTGCCGCAGCAGTGATCATAACGCGGGCCGACCTTGCCCGGAACTACACCAGCCAACCGATCTACGTGAAGGCCATCACCTCGCACTGCGCGCCGCACCCACACACCGATCCGACGCACGATTTCCTGCGCTGGAAGGCCACTGAATTTGCAGTGCGCGATGCGTATATGATGGCAGGAATCGACAATCCGTTGCGGCAGCTCGATGTCGCACAACTACACGACTGCTTCACCCTGACCGAACTCCTGTCCTACGAAGACTTGGGCTTTATTCCGAAGGGCGCGGCCAGAGAACACATCGCCGGCGGCACCTTTGCGCTTGGTGGCGAGCTGCCTGTCAATACTGACGGCGGGTTAAAAAGCTTCGGCCACCCCACCGGCGCCACCGGAGTGCGTATGATTGTCGAAAATGTCCTGCAATTACAAGGGCGGGCAGGTGCCCGGCAGGTGCCGGGGGCCCGCCTTGCCCTAAGCCATAACATCGGTGGCTACCCGACTGGCTGTGCAATAAGCATTCTGGGGGTGGAATGAGCGATCCTTACGAAAGCCTGCGGATTGATATCGAGGACGGTGTTGCGACGCTTGTCCTGAACAGAGTTGATCGGCACAACGCGATCAACAAAGTGATGAACCGCGAATTGCCGGACGCGTGGGCGCGGCTGGAGGCGGACGTCGCAGTACGCGCCATCATAGTCACCGGCGCCGGCGATCGAGCATTTTGTACCGGCGCCGACCTTGCCGACCCGCCAACGCCCACCGATCCGGCGTTTGCCTCCTCGCTTTCGTCCATTGCCTGGACCGGTCGCCAGAATGGCGGAACCAAGCCGGTCATCGCCGCGGTCAACGGGATGGCCGTCGGTGGCGGCCTGCACTTCATTGCCGACGCCGACATCGTAATTGCCGCCGAGCATGCCCGGTTGATCGACACCCATGTCGCTGTCGGCCTGGTTGCTGCGC
>JBMOFG010000064.1:0-8475 GCA_049314415.1 Polymorphobacter sp. | reverse complement strand
CCTCGCAGAGCTTGAATCAGATCACGCCGAGCAGATCAATGGGTCCTGACCCTAGTGGCGCGCGGCGACACGCTGTCTGTGATGAGCACCGCCAACGCCGACGTGCCCTTTACCCTTGGCCTGGCGCCGCTGCTGACCATCGATGTCTGGGAGCATGCCTATTATCTCGACTGGCAAAACCGCCGAGCCGACCATGTCGAGGCGGTGATCGCCCGCCATCTTGATTGGGATTTTGCGGCGAAGAATTATACCGGCTGACGTTGCCGAACAAAGCCGAGCGGTAGCCCCGCGTCGGGTGTGAAGCCGTATAGCGGTTCCGACGGCAGGGCGCTGTGCAAGATGTCGCGCACCGTGAGCAGCCGGCCGAGATCGATGCCGGTGTCGAGGCCTATCGCTTCGAGCATGAACACCAGGTCCTCGGTGACGATATTGCCGCTGGCGCCGGGTGCAAAGGGGCAGCCGCCCAATCCACCCAGCGACGAATCGAAAGTCGTGATGCCGACATCGAGGCCCGCCATGACATTGGCAAGGCCCAGCCCGCGGGTGTTGTGGAGGTGAAGGCCGGTCAGATGCGAAGCTCCGATGGCGGCATGAACAGCGCGGACGAGGCTGCGCACTTGTACCGGATTGGCATAGCCGGTGGTGTCCGACAGGCCGACTTCATCGACGCCGGCAGCCATCAGCGCTTCGGCGAGTTCAACGACTCTCGCCTCGGTCACCACGCCTTCGAGGGTACAGCCGAAGGCCGTCGACACGCTGCCTTCGAAATGCGGGCGCTCGCCGGCGGGCAGTGCCTTGATCATCGCGGCCACCGCGCGAACTTCATCGAGCACCTGGACATGGGTGCGGCGCAGGTTTTTCAGGCTATGGGTCTCGCTCGCCGACAGCGGCAGGGTCAGCTTGTGGGCGCCGGCGGCAATCGCGGCCGCAGCGCCTTTCGCGTTGGGCACCAGTACCGCAACCGTCAGGCCCGGATGGGTGCGGGCATGGGCGACGACGGCAGCAGTATCGGCGAGTTGCGGCAACAGATTTGCCGGCACAAAGCTGCCTACTTCGATCTCGCGCACGCCGGCGCCAACTTCGGCATCGATCCAGGCGCATTTGGCGGCGAGCGACATGATAGGCTTGATCGATTGCAGGCCATCGCGCGGACCGACTTCGCTGACCAATATGTCGATGGGTGGGCGCTGAGACACAGACTTGCTCCAGTAAGAACGCGGCCATATAGCGTGACACGAAGAGGATGAACAGTGCGATGAAAAAACAGGATTTGCCGCTGGCCGGATTGCGGGTCGTCGAATTCACCCACATGGTCATGGGTCCGGCGGTCGGCGCAATCCTTGCTGAACTGGGAGCCGATGTCATCAAAGTCGAAGCGATCGGCGGTGATGCGACCCGGCGGCTGCTCGGCTCGGGAGCAGGTTACTTCGCGATGTACAATCGCGGCAAGGCAAGCATCTGCATCGACCTGAAATCACCGCAGGGGGTGGCGGTGGCGAAACAGCTTGCTGCCTCAGCCGATATTGTCGTCGAAAACTTCCGTCCCGGTGCCATGGACCGACTGGGGCTCGGCTATGACGCGCTGGCAGCGCTCAATCCGCGGCTGATCTTTGCTTCGGAGAAGGGCTTTCTGGCCGTATGAAAACCGCACCGCGCTCGACGAAGTGGCCCAAATGATGGGCGGCCTTGCCTATATGACCGGCCCCCCGGGACGTCCTTTGCGCGCCGGGGCGTCAGTCATCGATGTCGCGGGGGGTATGTTTGGCGTCATCGGCGTGCTTGCGGCGCTGGAAGCACGCCATCGCACCGGGCGCGGCATGCTGGTTCAAAGCGCCTTGTTCGAAACCACAGCTTATCTTGTCGGCCAGCACATGGCGCAAATGGCGGTGACCGGAAAGGCCGCGGCGCCGATGCCGGCGCGGGTCTCGGCTTGGGCCATCTATGATGTCTTTGAAACCGCCGATGACGAACAGGTTTTTGTCGGGGTTGTCACCGATGCGCTGTGGCAGAAATTTTGTGCGTTGTTCGGGCTCGATGACCTTTGGGCCGATGTGGCGCTGCGCGCCAATAATGCCCGTGTGGTGGCGCGCGATACGCTGATGCCGCGGGTACGTGCTGAGCTGAAACGCTTCAGCAAGGCCGATCTCATCGCCCGGCTCGATGGTTCGGGCCTGCCCTTCGCCCCGATCGGCCGGCCCGAGGATTTGTTCGATGATCCGCATCTTCGCGCCGGGCAAGGTCTGGCGCCCGTCATGCTCGATGACGGTACCCAGACCTATCTGCCGGTGCTGCCGATCGCGCTCGATGGCGAGCGGTTGGGGGGCGGTGCGCTGCCATCGCCGGGAGCCGACAGCGACCAGGTGCTCGGGCTGTTGGGGCTTGATGCGGGCGTAATTGCCGGGTTGCGCGCGGCGGGAGCGATTGCCTAAGTTATGCCTGACCCCGATATCTGGCCAGATTTTTTATAAAATTATTGAACAATTGCTTGCGAATTTTCTGGCGATCTGATCTTGCTGCGTCTGTGATATCGAACGCATCGCGGGGGAAATGGTTAACATCGTTCATCGTTAGCCTGATGGTCATTTTGCATGGGAAGAGTATTTGCGAATGGCTGCAGGGCAAGCAGCCGGTTTTAACGCCGGGCTCGAGATCGCTAAATCCTGGTACACCCTGACGGCGCGCGCCAGCCGCCGTTTTCCGGCCCTGTCCGGGATGATTTCTGCTGATCTCGCCATTGTGGGCGGTGGCGCCACGGGGCTGTCGGCGGCGCTGCACGCGGCCGAAGCCGGACTTTCGGTGGTGCTTGTCGATGGCGGGCGGATCGGCTGGGGGGCTTCGGGGCGCCATGGCGGCCTGATGCGACCCGGGTTGCGGCCGGGTGCCGCGAAATTGGTGAAAGTAGTCGGGGCGGAGCGCGCGCGGGCGTTGTTCGAAATGTCGCTGGCTGCCCGCAGCCTGGTCATCGAGCTGATCGAGCGCCACGCTATGGGCTGTGATCTTCGCCTCACCGGGCATCTGACCGGTGCGGTGCGCGATGGCGACATCGCCGGCCTTGAGGCCGATCAGCGCGCACTCGAAGACGTCATGGCTTATCGTGGTGCCAGATTGCTGTCGGCGGGCGAAACACAAGCAATGGTGGCCAGCGACTTTCGTGCCGGCATGTTCGATAGCGGCGGCGGACATTTCCATGCGCTCGATTATGTAAATGGCCTGGCGCGGGCGGCCTTTGCTGCCGGCGCGCTGCTGTTCGAGGATTCGGCGGTCGTCGGGCTCGACAGGGATGGCGCCGGGATGTGCGTACGCACCGCCAACGGCCGCATTCGGGCCAAACAAACAGTACTTGCGGGCGATGGCATGCTTGAGGGTTTGTCAGACCGGGTCAACAGCCGCGCCATGCCGGTGGCGAGCTTTATCGTCACTACGGCGCGCCTCCCGGACCCGTTGGCGATAATTCCCAGTGACGCGGCGGTGTCGGACACGCGGCTTGCCCCGAGTTATTTTCGCCTTACCCGCGACCGGCGCCTGATGTTCGGTGCCGGTGAACGCGCCGGCAGTACCTCGCCGGACGATATCAAGGAACTGGTGCGGCCTTGGCTTGAACGCCGTTTTCCGCAATTGGCAGGGATCGCGCTGCACCATGGCTGGGGCGGCGTCTCGGCAACGACCCGTTCGCGCCTGCCTGATTTGGGACAAGATGGTCCATTGCTGTGGGCGCATGGCTATTCGGGGCAGGGGGCGACGCTGGCGACTTTGGCCGGCGCCCTTTTGGCGGAAGCGGCTACGGGTACGACAACGCGTTTCAATCGCTTTGCCGAAGTGGCACCAAAGGCCTTCGTCGGTGGTGCAGAACTGCGCGGGCCGCTTTTTGTACTCGGCTTGTTGGGAAAGTCAGCGCGCGAAGCGTTGCGCGACCGTGCGGCAGCGCTGGATTATTCTTGAAATTCGGCTAGTTCGGGGATGCGGGTAAAGGCAATGCGCGGCCCCGATGATCGCGCTGCCCCGGCGCTGTCGTGCCCCAGCGTCACAGCATCGCGGCCGAAACGCTGGTTTACCTTGTCCATTGCCCGGGAAAGCGCCAGCCGACGCTCTTCGGTTTGGGCGTCGAGGCCGCCGGTCTCGAACAGCCCGGGTTGCAAGCCGTCGGCAGCGCTCAGTTCTCCCAGCGTGATGCCGACCTGCAGATAGCGCGTGACGGCGAGATCACTGCGCATCTGCATCCACAGGCTTTCGAATGCGGTGAGCAGGGTGAGCGTATCCATCACCGCCGGCAGCCGGGCACGGCCCGACCATTTCGGGCCTCTCGCGCGGTGTCCGTCGTCGAAAACGCCTTCGCCGCGGACGAACAGGTCGATCATACCGGTGCGTTTCTCGACGCGGCGCAGGCGTGTCGCCGCCTTGGCGACCAGCCGCCGCGCGACCAGCCGGGCGCGATCGGGCGGGCGCTTGTCGGGAGCGAGAACATGGCTGTGGCCGATGCTGCGGCTTTGCGTTGGCACTTCGGGCAGCTCGGCGCCGCGCAATAGCCAGTACATGCGCTCGCCCCACACGCTGCCCCACGCCAGCCGTGCTTCGCGCTCATTGAGGTCGAGCAACCGCGCTATGGTGACGATGCCGACCGCAGCCAGTCGCTTTTCCATTTTGCGGCCGATCCCCGGGATATCGGACAAGTTCAGGCGTGATAGCCGCGCCTTGAGCGTTGCCGACTCGAGGATCGTCAGGCCATCGGGCTTTTTCATGTCAGCGGCGATCTTGGCGAGCAGGCGGTTAGGCGCCACGCCGATCGACGAGGTCAGGCATTCGCCGACATTGGCGCGGATGCCGGCCTTGATCCGCGCTGCCATTGCCGTCACCTCGGCGACGCCATTTTCGTTGTCCATCAGCCGGCAGGCGACCTCATCGATCGAACATACCGCGGTTACGGGAACATGGCGGCCGACTTCCGCGATGATCCGGTGGTGAAAACGCACATAATCCTCGTGTCGGCCGCGCACGACGACGAGGTCGCGGCACAGGGCGCGAGCTTCGTAAATTTTTGTGCCGGTGCGGATGCCAAACGCCTTGGCCTCGTAGCTGGCGGCGATCGCGCTGGTTGCATCGGTATCGACCGGCGCCACAACGACAGGGCGACCACGCAAGGCGGGATTGAGCTGTTGCTCGACACTGGCGAAATAGCTGTTGAGATCGAGATACAGCCAGCGAAGGGGCGGTGATTCGGCCATTACGGCACGATCGCATAAATCGAACAAAAAAAGAACAAAAATCATTGGCCATTGGTTTCGGGCTTTCCCACGCCGCATCAGGCGCTAATGTCGGTCCGTCAGGCGCTGATATCGGCGGACGAAGGGGTGGCTGATCATGGAATTTTCACGGAACGCAGAGCCAGCGGGCGTCGTTGCGGTCGGCGCCGATGCGCTCGCCGGGCGGCAGTTGCGCTATTATGATTTCGCCATGGCGGCCTTTGCCGTCATCCTCATTTGCTCGAACCTGATCGGCGCCAGTAAGCAGGCGACTTTCACCCTACCTGGCTATGGCCCGGTGGTGTTCGGCGCCGGAATTCTTTTCTTTCCGCTGGGCTATGTGCTCGGTGACGTGATGACCGAAGTCTATGGCTATGCCCGGGCGCGGCGGGTGGTCTGGGTCGGCTTTGTCGCTTCGGCCTTTGCCGCTGCCATGTCGTGGGTGGTCGTGCACATGCCGCCAGCGTCAGGCTGGGAAGGCCAAGCGACGCTGGCAGCGGTGTTCGATCCGGCGCCGCGTATCTTCATGGCGTCGATCATCGCCTTCTGGGCTGGCGAATTCGCCAACTCGTTCGTGCTGGCGCGGATGAAGCTCTTGACCCAAGGCCGGATGCTGTGGACGCGCACCATTGGCTCGACAGTGGTCGGTCAAGGCGTCGATTCGCTGATCTTTTATCCGCTCGCGTTCCTGGGGATCTGGGAAACGGCGACGGTGATCCAAGTGCTGGTCACCAACTATCTGCTGAAAGTCGTGTGGGAAGTAATATTGACCCCGGTCACCTATCGTGTCGTCGCCTGGTTCAAGCGCGCCGAAGGGATAGATGTGTTCGACACCAAAACCGATTTCACACCCTTTACTACCAAGGTTTAGGCTTTATCCCAAGGCGGCGTGCAGCGCTTCGAACATAGCGCGGCCGTCGGTGCCGCCCTGTGCCGGTTCGATCAGCCGTTCGGGGTGGGGCATCAAGCCGAGCACATTGCCTGCCTCGTTGATGATACCGGCGATATTGCGCGCCGAGCCATTGACGCTTTCCGCATAGCGGAAAACCACCCGGCCTTCGCCTTCCAGCCGGTCTAGCGTAGTGGCATCGGCGACGTAATTGCCGTCATGATGCGCTACTGGCATGCGGATCATCGATCCGGCAGCGTAGCGCGCGGTGAACAAGGTGCGCGCGTTTTCGACCGTCAGGCTGACATCGCGGCAGATGAAATCCAGCCCGGCATTACGCATCAGCGCGCCGGGCAAAAGTCCGGCTTCGGTCAGCACCTGAAAGCCGTTGCACACACCGAGCACGGTGCGGCCTTGGCCGGCCGCGGCGATCACCGCCTGCATCACCGGTGACCGCGCGCTCATCGCGCCGGAGCGCAGATAATCGCCATAGGAAAAACCGCCGGGCAGCGCGATGAGATCGAGCGCGTCGGGCAGCACCGCATCGCGATGCCAGACCATCAGCGGCGCCGTGCCGGTAATGGTCTCGATGGCCACGGCCAGGTCCCGGTCGCAATTGGAGCCCGGGAAGACGATGACGGCGGATTTCACAGAATCTCGATCCGGTAATTTTCGATGACGGTGTTGGCGAGAAGCTGGCGGCACATCGCGTCGATGTCGGCCTCGCGGGTGTCATCGGCCAGATCAAGTTCGATCAGCTTTCCCTGCCGAGCACCGGCGATACCTGCAAAACCGAGGCCGCCAAGGGCATTCTGGATGGCACGCCCCTGCGGATCGAGCACGCCGGGCTTAAGGGTGATGGTGATACGGGCTTTCATGTTCCAGCCTCTAAGTCGGAAATTCGGCGCTGGCTAGGGGTTTGGCACGGCGTCGATGTTCACATCGGCCAGCCCCAGGCTTTTGAGCACCATCATACCTTCGACCATGACGAGCAGCTGCGCGGCCTCATGTGCGCGGCGATCGGCCTTGCTGTCGAGTTGGGCTGCGCCCCAGGCCAGAAAATCGCGGCCGAGCTGTTCGCCGACATCGCGGGCAACTGGGTCGCCGCGTCCGGCCAGCGCCGCGACTTCCAGGAACAATTGCAGATAAGGCCAAACAGCGTCGCTGGACAACAACGCCTGCAGCGTCGCCAACAGCGTGTTGAATGGTAACAGCACGCTACCGGTGTGGGCGTCGAGCACCACCGTCAGCCGTTCGGCCACGCGCGCCAGCACCGCAGCGATGATCGCGGCCTTGTCCGGGAAATAGTACAGCAGCATGCGGTCCGACGCCTGTGCGGCTACGGCGAGCCGACGCAGGCTGGCGTCGGCGAGGCCGTGCGCCAGTACATCGTCGGCCAGCCGGTCGATAATAGCGGCGCGGCGGCGGTCGAACTTGCGCAGGGGGAGGCCGGGGGCTGTAGTGGCGGACACATGCTGTGTTTCGCACGCTTTGCCGGAGCGGGGAAAGGGGGCAATAGACGAGGGCAGGCGGCGTTGACTTTGCGGCAACTTCTGGCAGCGTCGCGTGCCATGGCCACTCTGTCCGATCCCGCCCGTCACCGCCTGACATCCGGTCTGATTATCGCTGTCGGCGCGGCGATCATGCTCAATTACATCGATCGCGGCGCGGTTTCGATCGCGGCGCCGATGATCAAGGATGAAATGGGGCTGTCAAACACCGCTTACGGCTTAGTCGTCTCGGCTTTTTTCTGGACCTATGTGCCGGTGCTGGTCCTCGCCGGTTGGCTGGCCGACCGGCTTTCGGTGTGGAAGCTGATGGCCGGCGGCGTTGCCGTCTGGGCACTCGCCACGCTGTGCATGGGCTTTGCCGGCGGGTTGACGGCACTGGTCGTGATGCGGCTGGCAATGGGCATCGGCGAAGGAGTGGCCTTCCCCAGCGGCAGCAAATTGATTGCGCGCGCCCCCGAGGCACGGCGCGGCACCGCCAATATCGCGCTATCGGGCGGGCTCGCCATCGGCCCGCTGGTCGGCACGCTGGCGGGTGGCGCCATCCTCGAGCTGTACGGCTGGCGGCCGATGTTCATCATCTTCGGCGTCGTCACCCTGCTCTGGCTGCTGCCCTGGCTGTTGTTCCGCCGCGAAGTCGATGCGCCGTTGGGCGCGGACCATGGTTCCGCCGTGCCCTACACCCAGTTGCTGCGCTCGCGCGGGTTATGGGCGATCTCGGCCTATCATTTCACCGGCACCTATGCGCTCTACTTCATCATTGCCTGGCTGCCGCTCTATCTGGTCAAGGTGCGCGGCTATGACATTACCGACATGGCGCTGCTCACCTCGCTCTTCTACC
>JBMOFG010000063.1:0-8489 GCA_049314415.1 Polymorphobacter sp. | reverse complement strand
GCGGTTTCGGCCACCACATAGGTATTGGCAATCTGACCGCGCGCGGCACCAAGCGGAAAGCTGCTGGCTGACGGCGATGGTGGCGAAGCAGCCGTCGGCCCACGTTCGGACGGAGCAAAGGCTGGCGGAAACTCGCTGAACAGACGCGGCGGCTCGGCGAGCGCTGGTGAGCGCGTGTCTGCCGGCGAGCCGGTTGCCGCCGGCACAGCAAAGGCTGCCAGCACTGTCGCCGAAACCCGTGTCGATGCGCGATGTCCGGCTTCGTCAAGCGCACGGCGCAGGCCCGAAACGATCATGCCGCGCACCAGACCCGCATCGCGAAAACGCACTTCAGTCTTGGCCGGATGGACGTTGACATCGACAAAGTCGGGTGGCACGTCGAGGAACAGCGATACCACCGGGTGCCGGTCGCGCGCCAGCAGATCCTGATAGGCACCGCGCAGTGCGCCGATCAGCAGCCTGTCCTTCACGGGACGGTTGTTGACGAACAGGAACTGATGGTCGGCAATGCCGCGGTTATAGGTTGGAATCGCCGTCAGACCGCCCAACCGCAACCCTTCGCGTTCCAGATCCACCGCCACGGCATTATCGGCAAAATCACTGCCAAGCAGCGCTGCCAGCCGCGCAACCAATGCCTCCGGTCCGGAGTCGGATCCCGCCGCGACCCCCAGCAAGCGCCGGCTGGCGCCGCTGGCGCCGTGGCGTAATTCGAAGCCCACGTCGGCGCGCGCCATCGCCAGCCGCCGCATAACATCAACGCAGGCAGCGAGCTCGGAGCGTTCCGATTTGAGGAATTTTCGCCGTGCCGGAACAGCGGCGAACAGGCCGTCGACAGACACTCGCGTCCCGGGCGACGTTGCCGCCGGACCGAAGGCAATGATGCGGCCGTTGTCGACAGCCAACCGCCAGCCCGGATCGGTTGCGGTGCGGCTGGTCAGCGTGAGCGTTGCGACGCTGGCAATCGACGGCAGCGCTTCGCCGCGAAAGCCCAGAGTGGCAATCGTCGCAAGATCTCCATCTGGCAGTTTCGAAGTGGCATGGCGCTCGACCGCCAGTCGCAACTGGTCTGACGTCATGCCGATGCCATCATCGCTGACCGACATATGGTCGATCCCACCGGCCTCCAGATCGACGACAATCCGCCGGGCTCCCGCGTCAAGAGCGTTTTCGACCAGTTCCTTGAGCGCCGACGCCGGACGCTCGACGACCTCGCCCGCTGCGATCTGGTTGACAAGATGGTCGGGAAGGCGACGGATCAACGGCACGTCAGACCCTTAAGGTGTCAACGCCCGAATTGCTAGGTCGTGAACATTCAGGACCATAACAATGGCAACGGTCGCGAGCAATAATCGGGCGCAAGCTTTGGTGGCGGCATCAGTACCACAGCGCTTCCACCCACCGCATAAGGGCGGCAGGCTGGCGTACAAGCTGTGGCCCTTGCGCAGATCGCGCACGCGGCGGTCGTCAGCCTGCTTGCCAAATCGAGACTAAGAGGACTAAAGCTCAAGCGAGAAAAGCGCAGGTCCGCCGGCGTTTGCAGCCATCATTTTCCCATCACAGATTTGGTTCCCCGCTTCATGTCGCTGTTCAACCGGATGTTCTCGTTCCTCAGCCAGGATATGGCGATCGATCTCGGCACAGCGAACACGCTGGTCTACGTCCGCGGGCGTGGCATTGTCCTCAACGAACCGTCTGTCGTTGCCATCGAGACGATCCGCGGCACCCGCGTTGTAAAGGCGGTCGGCAGTGAAGCCAAAGTGATGATGGGCAAGACACCGGGCAATGTCGAATGCATCCGACCGCTGCGCGATGGCGTCATTGCCGACATCGATGTCGCCGAGCAGATGATCAAATATTTCATCGCCAAAGTGCACACATCCAAATTGCCGCGCTTCCCCGAAATCGTCATTTGCGTACCGTCGGGGTCGACCAGCGTCGAGAAACGCGCCATCCGCGATGCCGCCAATAACGCTGGGGCGAGCCAAGTCTATCTGATCGAGGAGCCCATGGCGGCAGCGATCGGCGCCGGCATGCCGGTCACCGAGCCGATCGGCAGCATGGTCGTCGACATTGGCGGGGGCACCACCGAAGTTGCGGTACTATCGTTGCGCGGTCTCGCCTATACCACCAGCGTACGTGTTGGCGGCGACAAGATGGACGAAGCCATTGTTTCCTATGTCCGCCGCAACCATAACCTGCTGATCGGCGAAATGACGGCGGAGCGTATCAAGAAGGAAATCGGCACCGCCAAGCCGCCTGCCGACGGCATCGGTTTGACCATGGAGATCAAGGGCCGCGACCTGATGAACGGTGTGCCCAAGGAAATCACCATCAACCAGGCACAGATCGCTGATGCCTTGTCGGAACCCGTCGCCACCATCGTCGAGGGCGTGCGCACGGCGCTGGAAAACACGCAGCCCGAACTCGCTGCGGATATCGTGGACCAAGGCATTGTGCTGACCGGCGGCGGCGCCCTGCTGCGCGACATGGACGTCGTGCTTCGCGAGGCTACCGGCCTACCCGTCACCGTCGCCGATGACCCGCTGACCTGCGTTGCCATCGGCACCGGCCGCGCACTCGAAGATCCCATGTATCGTGGCGTGCTGACCACCGCCTGACATTCATCCACAACCCGCCGCTTTCGGGCGTGACGCACGGCGGCCTGTTCGAGTAAGCACGATAGCTGGCGCGCCCGGGCGGTGCGCCGAACAAGAGTGGACAATGGACTGGACGCCCCCGCCCCGGCGATCGACCGCTATGCGACGCGAGCAAAACCTCGCGCTCGTCAGCGCGGTCATGTCAGGGGCGGTGATCGCAACCGGCCTGCTGCTGGTTGTCATTGCCCGCGTCAACCCCGATGGCGCGGCGCGGATGCGTGGTTTCATGCTCGATCTCATAACCCCTGTATGGAGTGTTGTGCGCGCACCGTTCGATGGCGTTGGCCGCGCCACCGATTGGGTGAGCGATTATGCTGCTGCGGTTGACCGCAACCGCCGGCTCGAGACCGAACTTGCTGCGGCCCGTGCCGAACTGCAGCGCGCTGCTGCCGATCGCCGCGCGCTCGCCACGCTGAAACGACTCGACAAACTGGCCGAACCAACGCGCATCCTGGTCAGCACGGCACGGATCGTATCAGCGACGTCGGGCTCGGTGGTGCGCTCGGCGATGGTCGCAGCGGGCCGCCGGAATGGCGTCATCCCCGGTCTGCCGGTGATCAGCGCCGATGGCCTGATCGGCCGCACCATTGAAGCTGGCAGCATCTCGGCGCGTGTGTTGCTGCTCACCGATCCGGCAAGCCGCATTCCGGTGGTCATCGTGCGTACCGGCCAGGTCGCTCTCGTCGTCGGCACGAACCGGCCCGCGCTCGAACTGCGCGACAAGGTTGGCGCAGATCTGCCGCTGCGCGCCGGCGACCGGCTGGTCACCTCGGGCGATGGCGGCGTGTTTCCGCCAGGTGTCCCGGTCGGCACGGTCATCGACCCGCAGGAACCCGTGCTGATCCGTCCCGCGGCGCACCCGGTAGGGGCGGCCTATGTCCGCATCGAAGCGGCCTATATGGCAATGTCGCAGGATCCGGCGCTGCCCCGTTATGACGCGCCGGTTCCGATCGAGGCACGGCGCAGTGGCGGTGGCCCGGCAGTGCCCGCATCGCCGCCCCGCGTTCCGTTACCGTGACCGGCTGATGGCGCGGTCCGCCTCTCCTTGGCGCCTGATGAACGCCGCCGAGCGTCGCCGTTACTGGTGGGGCCATTGGCGGCTGGCGGTGCCCTTTGCCACGACGCTGCTGCTCATGTTGGCAATGACGGCGCCGCTGTTGGTGCCAGCGCCGGTTTTCCCGCATTTGGCGTTGCTCGGGGTCTTTGTATGGGCAACCTTTCAGCCCGGGCTGATGCCGCCCTGGCTGGCCTTTGTGCTGGGCCTGGTCGCCGACCTGCTGTTTGCCCAACCACTGGGTATCAACGCGACGCTGTTCGCTGGGACAGCGGGTTTTGTGCGGCTGTTCGAGGCACGTTATGGCCATCATGCCCATGGTTTTGATTGGGCCGTCGCCGCTGCGATCGTCATCGTATTCGAAGCGGCGACCTGGGGACTGATGGGCATCGCCGGGGGGCCGATACCGTTGTTGCCGCTGGGCTGGCAGGCACTGACCACCATGGTCGCCTATCCGCTTGTCGTGGCGCTTTGCGCACATGTCCAGCGTCTCGCCTTTGGCCAGGGTGTCGCGCCGTGAGGTCGCAAGCCGAGCGCGAGCAGAGTTTTACCCGCCGCGCCCTGGTGCTTGGCGGCGGCATGGGGCTGGTTGGCCTCTCATTGGCGTCGCGATTGACGTATCTGTCGATCTTCGAAGGCGAAGAATATAGACTGGCGTCCGAGGAAAACCGGGTACAACTGCGGCTGATACCGCCGCGGCGCGGCTGGATCGTCGATCGCAGCGGCAAACCGCTGGCGCTCAACCGTCCCGATTACCGGCTCGAGCTCATTCCCGAGCAGATCGGCGATCTCGATTCCGTGCTCGCCCAGATCGGCAAGGTGCTTCCGCTCGGATTCGAGGACGAGCTGCGTATCCGCGCCGATATCGCCATACAGCCCAGCTATATGCCCGTCGAAGTGGCGCGCGATCTCGATTGGCGGACCTTTGCCGCGCTGAATGTAAAGGTCGCCGATGTTGCCGGACTGCGTCCGGTACGCGCGTTCAGCCGAATATATCCCGACGCCGATCATTTCGCCCATCTGCTTGGCTATGTCGGCGCGCCGACCCCAGAACAATATAAAGAGCAGAAAGACCCGCTGCTGATCTTCCCGGGTTTTCGTATCGGCAAGGACGGCGTCGAACGACGCGCCGACAAATCGCTGCGCGGCACGGCCGGCGCACAACGGGTTGAAGTAACCGCACGTGGCAAGGTGGTGCGCGAGCTCGATACGCGCGGTGATATCCCCGGTAAAACGCTCAGGCTGACCATTGATCGCGACCTGCAGAATTTTACCGCGCGGCGGCTGGGCGACAACAGCGCCAGCGTAATCGTCATGGATTGCCTGACCGGCGACGTGCTCACCATGGTGTCGATGCCGGCCTATGATCCCAACATATTTTCGACCCGCGTGCCCACCGACTTGTGGAAAGAACTACAGGCCGATGACCATAATCCGCTGCTCAACAAGAGCGCAATGGGCCTGTATCCGCCGGGTTCTACCTTCAAGATGGTGACCGCACTTGCCGCGCTGGAGGCCGGCGTCACCCCCGACCAGGGCATTGACTGCAATGGCCGCTATCGGCTGGGCAGCAACACCTGGCACTGCCATGCCCGGCGCGGCCATGGCTTTGTCGACATGCACAGTGCGCTGCCCAAAAGCTGCGATGTGTATTTCTACGCCTTTGGTCGTCAGGTCGGGGTCGATGCCATTGCTGCCATGGCACACAGGCTCGGGCTCGGTCAGAAGTTCGATCTGCCGCTGCCCGGACAAGCCGGCGGGATCGTTCCGTCAACCGATTGGAAGCAGAAGCGCTATGGCAAAGCGTGGACGATCGGCGAAACGCTCAACACCTCTATCGGCCAAGGCTATCTCATCGCCAACCCGCTGCAGCTGGCGGTTATGACGGCGCGGTTGGCCAGCGGCAATGCCGTCATGCCGCGCCTGATTGCAGCGCCCGATGGCAGTGCCCCCCCGGCCTTCGCCTCGCTGGGCATCCCCGAGGACCATCTGGCCATTGTCCGGCAGGGCATGTTCGATGTCATCAACGCCGGAATCGGCACCGCCCGCGGCGCACGGTCACCCATCGGCGGGGTGCATTTCGCCGGCAAAACCGGCACCGCACAGGTACGCCGCATCACTGCTGCCGAACGCCGTACCGGGGTGAAGCGCAACGAGGCGCTGCCTTGGAAGCAGCGCGACCATGCACTGTTCGTCGCCTTCGCCCCAACCGAGGCTCCGCGCTATGCTGTCAGCGTCATTATCGAACATGGCATTGCCGGAGGCCGCTACGCCGCCCCCATTGCCCGCGACGTGCTGACCTTTCTCTATGATCCGGCGCGCGCGCTCAAGACCCTTGGCCCCATCGAGTCAGCGCTCGCGGCAAAACGCGGCGCACAAGCGAGCGAAAAGTCGCTGGCGGCGCAAAAGGCCGAAGAAGCCAAGTTGATGCCAGCGTGGCTGCGCACCGACGCTCCCATGCCGCCGACCTTCGAGATCGGCCCTGCCGACGCCCCTGCTCCTGCGGCGCGGGAAGACTGATGTTCAACGGTCCCTGGCTTCGCGAACTCGCCCGCATGCCGTGGGGTATCGTCATAATCTTGGCGGCGTTGGCCGGCTTCGGCATGGTCATCCTTTATTCGGCAGCTGGCGGCTCCTTGACGCCGTGGGCGCTCAAGCACGGCATACGTTTCGTTATCCTGCTGACCGCATCGCTGCTGATCGCTCTGGTAAGTCCGGAAACGCTGATGAAATACGCCTGGTCGATTTATGCGGTCGTGCTTTTCGGTTTGGTCGGGGTGGAACTGCTTGGCCGCGTCGGCGGTGGCAGCCAGCGCTGGCTCGATCTTGGCATCATCCAGCTGCAGCCTTCCGAATTCATGAAGTTGGCAATCGTGCTTGTCCTTGCCCGCTATTATCATTACCTGCCGCGCGGCTATGAGACCCGGCTCAACGCGCTACTGCTCGCGCTGGCCCTGATCGGCGCTCCGGCGGCACTGGTCATGCTGCAGCCCGATCTCGGCACGGCACTGTCGATCGTCTTTGGCGGCGTCGTGATGATGTTTCTGGCCGGTGTCCGGCTTTGGCTGTTCGGCACGGCAGCAGTCGGGCTGGTTGCCGGCATGCCGCTCGCCTGGTCGATGCTGCACGATTACCAGCGCAAACGCGTGCTGATCTTTCTTGATCCCGCGACCGATCCCCGCGGCGCCGGTTATCACATCACCCAGTCGAAAATCGCAATCGGCTCGGGCGGGCTCAGCGGCAAGGGCTTTTTGCAAGGCACGCAAAGCCATCTGGATTATCTGCCCGAGCTGCAGACCGATTTCATTTTTGCGACCATGGCCGAGGAATGGGGCATGTTTGGCGGCATGTTTATCATCATCGGCTTCGGCATCGTTCTTACCTGGGGCATTAGCGTGGCGCTCAACGCGCGCAGCCAGTTCCAGCGGCTGCTGGCGCTCGGCCTGACTGCGACACTGTTCTTTTACCTCGCCATAAACATGATGATGGTAATGGGCCTGGCCCCGGTTGTCGGGATCCCCTTGCCACTTATCAGCTATGGTGGATCGGCAATGATGACGGTGATGGTATTGATCGGCGTTATCATGGGCATCGCCCGCCACAATGGCTCGCCCCAAGCCTGAAACGCTGCATTGGCGACAAAGCTGCTGGACAATTCAAAAACCCCCTGCTAACAGCCCGCCTCCACGCCAAGACGTGCGCGGACGTATAGCTCAGTCGGTAGAGCAGCTGACTCTTAATCAGCGGGTCCCAGGTTCGAACCCTGGTGCGTCCACCATAATTTCAATGACTTAGACGAAATTTCCGGTCCTCTCGCGCTGAGAGCGTCCGCTGTGGGCAACATTTCGGGCAACAACTGCCCGTAGGCCTCAATCGCACCAATTTGAAACGCGGTGCCGCGTGTTGGAACACCCGCCATCGAATCGGCGCCTCCGCGACTCGCGGCAGGATAAGCCGGAGCGATATAGCACCTATTGCCAGACGTGCTTGGAGCAGGCCGGCGAGAACGAAGGCATGCCTGGGTGCCCGGAAGCAAATGGCTGTCGTTTGCCCGAATCATGTCCACGCGGCTGAAAAGCTCGTGGGTGTCAGTGTCATGTGATCCTCCAACGGCGGGCGGAGTTCGAATGCCCTTGGGTCGCGGTTGAAGTTCCAGAGGCGGAGCAGGCACCATTCGTTTCGCCGCGCATCCGCGACGGCGAGTTCGTTACGGCTGATGTGAAACGGCGTGCGATCCCAGCCGTTGGTCGTCTTCACTTCTATCAGCCGGTGCCGGCCATCATGCTTAAAGCTGGCGATGTCGTACCCGGCTCCGTCGCCATCTTCCTCCGAAACCCAACGAACTTTTTGCGCCAAGTCTTCTCGACCGGCGGCGGCCAGCGCGCCCCGCTCGTGCCACAGGACGCGCTCTTCACCGGCGCGGCCGAGGACGCGGTTTCGAGCATCGCGTTCGGCGACGTCAAACTTAATTGCGATGCCAAGCATCTGCGCAAGCTCTGCTGGCGGCGGCGTATTGGCCCGGGTCGGCGGCGGGCCGATCCACAACAGGCCTTCATCGCTCAGATGGTTGGCTGTCGTCGCGTTGTGTGAAGGCGGCCGGGTGAGCCAGCTCGGATTGCGCGCCAGCCACCTTGCAACGGCGTCTTCCAGCGACCCTTGGAAGTTAAAGGCTGGTTTGTAACCAGGGATCCAATCCTCCCCCATTCCCTTCAACACGGCGCTGATGTTCTGATGCTTGAACTCGATCGAGCCCTTCCCGCGGTCGATGCGCGTTTGCA